>CAMTWW010000255.1:0-14733 GCA_947085555.1 uncultured Elusimicrobia bacterium
GCAATATCCCGCACGTGAACATCTTCGGCGGGATAATGCCCGATATGCGCGCAGCGAAACTGCTTTTTAAATTGCGCGACAAAAAAGCCGGTTCTATCTTCAGCGCCGTATCGGAAGAGTTCGCCAAAGACGGCATAGAGATAGTCAGTTCAGCCACTCTCCTGGAACACCTGCTTATAAAACCGGGGCTCCTAGCCGGCAAAAAGCCGGACGCCGACACCTTGAAGACCGCCGCCTTTGGCTGGCGGGCCGCTAAAGCCCTCTCCGCCTTTGACATAGGCCTTACCGTAGTGCTGCGCGACCAGACCGTCCTGGCCGCCGAGGGCATGGAAGGCACCGACGAATGCATAAAGCGCGCCGGCGCCATTCTGAAGCGCCTCGGGAAGGGCCCGACGCTGACCGTGGTGAAAGTAGCCCGCCCGAACCAGGACATGCGCTTCGATCTGCCCGTGGCCGGGGCCGGCACCCTGCGCGCCATGGCGGAAGCCGGCGCCGCCACGCTGGTTATCGAAGCCGGTAAAACCCTTATCCTGGGGATGGAAGAATTCCTGGCCGCCGCCAAAGAGACCCGCATCACCGTCTTCGGCGCCTCCGACGAGACTTCCTTCCTATGATGAATGAACTGCTTTATAAGAACTCCCTGCCCCACACGCTGCTTTCCGGCGTCGCCTCGCTTTACGTCCACCTGCTGGCCCTGACCTCGAAGATCTTGGTAAAAGGCGACGGCACACAGAAAGGCATCTACACGATCTGGCACCGGCAGGAAGTCATCATGATCTACGCCCAGCGGCGCCGCGGGCTGGTAGGCCTGATAAGCAAGAGCAAGGACGGCGAATACATGGCCCGCATCCTCAAGCGCTTTGGCTTCAATTTCGTGCGCGGTTCCACCTCCTCCGGCGGTTTTATTTCCCTGCGCTCGCTGATCAAAGCGGCGCGCGGCGGCTTCTCCCTGGCCATCACCCCCGATGGGCCTAAGGGGCCCGTCTTTAAAGTCCAGCCAGGAGCCATCTACCTGGCCCGGAAGGCCGGCCTCCCCGTGATCCCCTGCGCCAGCGCCTATTCGAGGAAGAAGATCTTGCGCAGCTGGGACAAGTACCAGTTCCCCCTCCCCTTCGGCCGCATCCAGGTGGTTTACGGCGCGCCCTTCCCCGTGGCCGAAACCGACGACGTAGCGGCTAAAGCCGTAGAACTTGAAAACATACTGAACGCCCTCACCGCCGAGGCGGAACAGTTGCTGGCCGAAAGCCTCCGCTGAAGCGGCCGGGGAAAAACCGCGGTACTTCCTCCGGGCCCCGAGGCGGGAGGCTTCGGCTGCAAGCCGGAGGAAGCCATGAGCAGGGTCTTTTTTTTGATTCTCCAGCCTTTGACCGCCAAGCACCCATATTTAGTAGAATAATAAGATTAGCGGCCCATTTTAAGGCGGGTTTTTACCGATTTTACAGGGCTTTAGAGGACATTATGGCTGAAAAAGAAAAGAAACTGCGGTTCGGCGTGGTAGGCGCCGGCAAACTCGGCGGCTTCCACACCAATACCCTTTCCAGGATGCCCGAGGTAGAACTGGTGGGAGTCTCCGACCCCGACCTGATGCGCGCCCAGATGCTGGCCTGGCGCCACAACTGCGTGGCCTACAAGACGGAAGAGGAGCTGCTGGGCCAGGTGGACGCCCTGGTGGTGGCCGCCCCCACCGAATACCACGCTATAATCGGCGTAAAGGCGCTGGAAGCCGGCGTCCATGTGCTGATGGAGAAGCCCATAGCCAATTCAGAAGAAGGCGCCCGCGAGCTGCTGGAAACCGCCGAGAAGAATAAACTGGTCCTCCAGGTGGGCCATTCCGAGCGCTTCAATTCAGCCGTCGTAGAGACCATGAAGCACGTGAAGAACCCGCGCTATATCACCATCGAGCGCCTGGGCCCCTACGACCCGCGCGTGGCCGCCACCGGCGTCACCCTGGACCTGATGATCCACGACCTGGACATCCTCCTGACGATGATAGATTCGGAGATAAAGAGCTTCGAGGCGCTGGGCGCCAGCCTGCTCTCCAGCCACGAGGACCTCTGCAATGTGCGCATCAAGTTCAAGAACGGCTGCCTGGCCGATGTCACCGCCAGCCGCGCCACCATGGAGGCCTCCCGCCGGATGCGCATCTACCAGCAGGATTCCTACCTTTCCGTGGACTACGTGAGCGCCCGCCTGAAGATCTATACCAAGAAGAACCCGGTAGTCAACTCCCTCAAGGATATAGAGATCACCTACCCGAAGCTGGAGCCGAAGCAGCCGATAAGAGAGGAACTGCTCCACTTCATAGACTGCATAAAGACCGCCAAAACCCCCACGCCCAGCGGGGAGAAAGGCCTGAAGGCGCTGCGCCTGGCCCTGGATATCACCGACCAGATGCGGCGCTTCGAAATTTCCGGTTCCAAGACCGAAGAGTCGCCGGAATCCCTGTCCGGCGCCCTGTCCGATATCGGCAATGCCACCAGGGTCCTCGTAGAAGAAGGGCTTAAGAACGCGGGGATAGACAAGCACTAAAAACTGTCGGGAGTCGGGAGTCTGCAGAAAAGAGTTGTTTCCCCTCCCCGTCCTCCGACCCCCGACCCATGACTCCTGACTCTCGACTATTTTATGGCTACAATCGCACCTACGAATAAGAATATCCTGATAGTGGCCGGCGACCCTTCCGGCGACCTGCACGCGGCCAGTTTGATCAAGGCCCTGCGCGCCAAGGACCCGGAAATTTCCGTCACCGCCATGGGCGGGGTGCGGATGCAGGAAGTCTCCAATCATTTCATCTACAATCTGGTCTCCGTAGGGGCGGTAGGTTTCGCGGAACCCTTCAAGAATTTTTTCCTCTGGCTCAAGCTGATCAAGCTGGTGCGCCGCTACCTCGAAGACAAGCGGCCCGCCTGCGTGATAGCCGTGGATTTCTACGGCTTCAATAACCAGGTGTTGGGCCTGGCCTCGCACCGGAAGATACCGGCTTTCTACTATATCAGCCCCCAGGTCTGGGCCTCCCGCCCCGGCCGGGCCGCCCGCATCGCGAAGCTCACGAAAGAAATTTTCGTCATCTTCCCCTTCGAGGAAGCGCTTTATAAAAACGTCGGCGGGAACGCCACCTTCGTCGGCCACCCGCTGCTGGACCTGATGCCGGAGCCGCTCGCCAGGGAATTCCCCCCCGCCGGCGGCGAATGGAAGATAGGCATATTGCCCGGCTCGCGCAAAGCGGAGATCTCCCGCCACCTGCCGCTTTTTGTAAAAGCTTTTTACCGCATAAAAGAGCAGCATCCCAAGGCCAGGGCCTATCTGTTTGCCGTGCCCGAATTCCCCGACGACCGCATAGTGCCGGCGCTGGAAGAAATTGAGAAATACTGGTCCAAGGACATAGAGATAGTGCGCGAGAAAGACTATAAGGTCCGCGCCCGCCTCGACTTCGCCTTCACCTGCTCCGGGACGGCCACGCTGGAGAACGCGCTGCTGGGCGTGCCGATGGCGGTAGCCTACAAGATGGCCCGGTTCACCTACGAAGTAGCCAAGCGCGTGGCGAAGACCCAGTATATTTCCCTGGTCAATATCCTCCTGAAGAAGCCGGCCGTAAAAGAGCTGATCCAGGAAAAGGCCACGGTGGACAACCTGGCGCAGGAAGCTTTCTCTTTCATAAACAACCCGCCGCGCATGCAGGCCGCCCGCAAAGAGCTTATCGGCCTGCGCGGCATGCTGGGCTCGCACGGGGCCGCCGCGCGCGCCGCCGGGAAAATACTGCCCCACCTGAGCTGATATGACAGAACCCGCCGTGCGCGCCGTGCCCGACAAAGCCAGGTTTAAAGTTCTGACCATGGCTCTGATCGCCTACCTTAAGCCCTACAAGGGCCGCCTTGTGCAGGCGGCCGTTTCAATGATAGCGCTGGCCGCGATAAAGAACGCCGTTATCTATGTCTCCGGCCCGGTCATACAGGGCATATTTGTCAACAAAGACATGAATATGCTGCGCCTGATCGTCATCGGCCTGCCGGGGCTGTTCCTGCTGCGCATGCTGGTGGAGTACACCAACGCCTACCTGATGAGCTGGGTAGGGCAGAAAGCCGTGCAGGACATCCGCGCCGACCTGTTCAGGCATATCCACCGCCTGTCGATAGAGTTCTACTGGCGCAAGCGCTCGTCCGACGTGATGAGCCGCGTGATAAACGACCTGAACAATGTGCAGAGCACGGTGCAGTTCATCCCGCTTTACGGCATCCGCGACGTGCTGACCGTGATCGCCTGCATAGCGGTGCTTTTCTACATCAACTGGCGCCTGGCCCTGGTCTCGCTGGTAATGCTGCCGCTGGTCGCCGTGATCCTGGGCGTGCTCGGCAGGAAGATGCGCAAAGCGAGCTCCGAGAGCAATGTGATCGTGGGCGAGATCTCGCACAAGTTCCAGGAGAGCCTCCAGGGCATGACCGTGGTGAAGGCCTTCAACTACGAGGAGCAGGCCATAGCCAAGTTCAAGGTCTCGAACGACGATTATTTCGCCAAGATGATGCGCTACCTGCGCGCCACCGCCATGAGCGGCCCCATCATGGAGTTCCTCAGCGGCCTGGTGCTGCTAGCCATCGTTTACATGAGCGGCAAAGCCATCTACAACGGGACGATGACCACGGCCCACTTCTTCTCCTTCCTGACCGGCTACATAACGGCCTATGTGCCCCTGAAGAACATAGCCAACCTCAATTCCAAGCTGCAGCAGGGGATGGCGGCCTGGGAGCGCATCTACCAGATCCTGGAGGAGAAGCCCGCCGTCATCATAAAGGCCAGCACTAAGAACATAGAAAAGCTGGACGGGAAGATAGAGTTCAAGGGCGTGAATTACAAGTATCCCTCGCGCGATACCCAGGTGCTCAAGGACCTGTCCTTCACCATCAACCCGGGCGAGGTGGCCGCTTTCGTCGGGCCTTCCGGTTCCGGCAAGACTACCATCGTCCACCTGCTGCTCCGTTTCTTCGACCCGCTCTCGGGCCGGGTAGAGGTCGACGGGCACGATATGTTGGACCTGGACACCAGGGACCTGCGCACGCATATGGGCCTGGTGACGCAGGACACGATACTCTTCGACGATACCGTCTACAACAACATCACCATAGGGCTGCCCGGCGCCTCCCTGGACGAGGTCATAGATGCGGCCAAAGCCGCGGACGCCCACGCCTTCATAACGGCTATGCCCCAGGGCTACGACACCGTGCTGGGCGAGCGCGGCGTAAAGCTCTCGGGAGGCCAGCGGCAGCGCCTGGCCATAGCCCGCGCGATCATCAAGAAGCCCAGGATACTTTTACTGGACGAAGCCACCTCCAACCTGGACACCGCCAGCGAGCAGGCCGTGCAGGGCGCCATTGAGCGCATTGTGGGCGGGCGCACCGTGGTGATGGTGGCGCACAGGCTTTCCACCGTAAAGAACGCCGATAAGATTTTCGTGCTCAGGAAAGGCGAACTAGCCGAAATCGGCACACACGAAGAGCTGCTTAAGCTCGGCGGTGTTTATAAGGGTTTGTACGAGGCGCAGACTTAATGGTCATAATTTTCAGCGTTCTCGCCGTAGTCTTTACCCTGGCCGGCGCCGGGACCGTGCTTAAATTCGGGGGGCTCAGCAGGAAAACGCTCGGCCGCGCCCTGGCCTATGCCGCCGGGGTGCTGATCTCGGCCGCACTCCTGGATATCCTCCCGGCGGGTTTCAGCCTTGACCCCGCGGCCCTTTCCTACGGCGCGCTCGCGGCGCTGCTGGCCCTTTTCACCATCGAGAACTTCGCCGCCCACAGTTCCTGCAGCGAATACATGGAAGACTGCGAAGTTCACGACCTCGGGACCGTGGCGCTGGCCGCCATGGGGGTGCATTCCCTGCTGGACGGCTTCAACATCGCCGTCGGCTTCGCGCCCGGCACAGTCACCGGGATCAACGTGGCCCTCGGCGTGATCCTGCATAAGTTCGCCGACGGCGTAACGCTGGCGGCCCTTCTTCTGCACGCCGGCAGAACTCCGCGCCAGGCCGTTAAATTCTGCCTGTGGCTGGCCGCGGCCACCCCGGCCGGCGCCCTTGTGGCGGCCCCCCTCCTTAAAGACCTGCCTCCCGGCGCGGAGGCCTTCCTGCTGGGCCTCAGCGGCGGCTCTTTCCTCTATATCGCCATGGCCGACATCCTGCCGCGCCTGCACAAGACCTATGACCGGCTCACACCCGTTATCTTCCCGCTCGGTTTCGCCACGGTGCTGCTGATACGCGCCCTCGGAGACTGATACTAAACTACTATGGAACTAGACGAACTGCTCAGGAAATTCAAAGAATACTCCTCCCAGGACACCACCGTGCTGGAATACGCCTGGAACTATTCCGCGGAGGCCCATCACGAACAGAAGCGGGCCTCGGGCGAGATGTACTTCAGCCACTGCTCCGCCGTGGCCGAGATTCTGGTGGATTATAAGCTGGACCTGGAGACCGTGGCGGCCGGCCTGCTGCACGACGTGCTGGAGGACACCAAGATCTCCCACGAGATCTTCAGCAAGGAGTTCGGCGGCGAGATCTACGCTTTGGTGGCCGGGGTGACCAAGATAGAGACCCTGAAATTCTCCTCGCGCGACGAGGCCCAGGCGGAGAACTGGCGCAAGATGATCCTGGCCACGGCCAGGGACATCCGCGTCATCATGATCAAGCTGGCCGACCGCCTGCACAATATGCGCACGCTGAACTTCCTCACGCGCGAGAAGCAGCTGGAGATCAGCCACGAGACCCTTTCCCTTTACGCCCCGCTGGCCCAGCGCCTGGGCATCTTCCAGCTCAAGTCCCAGTTGGAGGACCTCTCCTTCAAATACCTGCACCCCGACGAATACCAGAGCCTCCTGGCCAAGGTGCAGCTGCGCTACGTCACCCGCGACAAGCTGCTGGAGGACTTCAGGACCAGCCTGGAGACCCATCTTACCGGCACGCAGATCCCCTGCCGGGTGCTCTCCCGCGCCAAGAACATCTACTCCATCTACCGAAAAATGCTGCGGCAGGAAAAGCCCTTCGAGGAGATCCAGGACGCGCTCGGCGTGCGCATCATCACCGACAGCGTGATAAACTGCTACGCCCTGCTGGGCACGGTGCATTCTATTTTCAAGCCGGTGGCCAATTCCTTCACCGACTATATAGCCGTGCCCAAGATGAACCTGTACCAGAGCCTGCACACCAGCGTGATGGCCGGCACCGGGGAGGTTATAGAGATCCAGATCCGCACCGAGGAGATGCACCGCACCTCGGAGTACGGCATCGCCGCGCACTGGCGATACAAGCTGGGGGAGAGCGGCGCCGACCGGCACCTGGACGAGAAAATGAACTGGCTGCGGCAGTGGATAGAGTGGCTGCAGGACCTCTCGAGCCCGCGCGAATTTATAGAAAGCTTCAAGACCGACCTGGAGCTGGACCAGATCTTCATCTTCACGCCCAAGGGCGAAGTGAAGCCCCTGCCCGTGGGCGCCACGCCGCTGGATTTCGCCTATGTCATCCACACCGACATCGGCAATACCTGCATAGGCGCCAAGGTCAACAATAAGATGGCCCGCCTGGATGCTCCGCTGAAAAGCGGCGACGTTTGTGAGATAATAACCCGCAGGAACTCGGCCCCGAAGAAAGACTGGCTGACCTCGGTAAAAACGGCCGGCGCCCGCTCCCACATCCGCAAATACCTGCGCGAGCACGGGAGAGGGGACGCTGATTCCTAATTCCTAATTGCTGCAATATCAAGCATTTTGCCGGGGCATAAGCGTAAATTAGTAATTAGGAATAAGCGTCCCCTGCCTCCCTGCCTTACTATCTTCCCCCGGAAATATAATTCTCGAGCTGCGCGATGATGAACTTCTGTTTGGAGATCACGATCCGCACCACGTCGCCGATGGAGATCATGCCGAGGATCTTCTCCTTATTGTCTATCACGGGCAGGTGGCGGAAATGTTTCTCCGTCATCAGCGCCATGCAGTCTTCTATGGATTCGTCGGGCCTGACATAGAGCACCCTTTCCGTCATGATCTCCCTTACGGCGGTGTCCCTGGACACTTTCCCCATCAGGGCCACCTTGCGGGCATAGTCGCGCTCGGAGAGGATGCCGACCAGCTTGCCTTCGTCTATCACCAGCAGCGCGCCGATGTTCTTTTCGGCCATCTTCTGCAGGGCGCCCAGCACGGAGGAGGCGCTGGTGACGGACCAGATCTCCCCGCCTTTATGCTCTAAAAACTGTTTCAGTGTTATCATCGCGTCTCCTTGCCGCGCCGTAGCGGCGCGGCCAAACCCCGAATCCGTCTATTGTGCCATATTTTAGGGTTTGCGCAAAGCCCGCGCCTACCGCTATAATAAGAAGACCATGAAAATAGAACTGAGCGAGAAATTTAAATTATTCAAACCCTTCCTTTTCGAGGAACTTTACCGCAAGGAGCGCTCCGAAAGGGCCAAGGGCAAGGACGTCATCAGCCTGGCCGTCGGCGACCCGGACATCCCCACCGCCAGGGGCATAGTGGACTGCGCCGTGGACGAGGTGCGCAACAGCCTGAACCACCGGTACCCGAACACCAAGGGCAACGAGAACCTGCGCGGCGAGATCTCCGCCTGGCACAAAAGAAGGCATGGGCTGGAGTTCCATAAGAACGACGAGGTCTCCATTTTGATAGGCTCCAAGGAGGGGATAGCGCACCTCCCTTTCGTGGTGATGAACGAGGGGGATTACTGCCTTATCCCGGACCCCACCTATCCCACCTACCGGACCGGCGTAATCCTCGCCGGCGGGCGCATCCACGACGTCCCGCTGGAGGAAAAGAACTGCTTCCTGCCGGACCTCGGGAAGATACCGCAGAAGATAGTGAACAGAACGAAGCTTTTCTTCCTGAATTATCCCAATAATCCCACCGGCGCCGGCGCGCCGCTGGAGTTCTACAAGGACCTGGTGAACTGGGCCAGGAAGAACAATATCCTCATCGCCCAGGACGCTGCCTATTGCGACATCTACTTCGGCAAGCCCGCGCCCAGCATACTTGAAGTCCCGGGTGCCAGGGACGTGGCGGTGGAATTCTACTCGGCTTCCAAGACCTACTGCATGGCCGGCTGGCGCATTGGCTGGGTAGTGGGCAATTCCAGGCTGGTCTGCGCCCTCAACCAGCTTAAAGAAAATATAGACTCGGGCCCTTTCAACGCGATACAGAACGCCGTGGCCTATGCGCTGAAGAACCATGAGACAATAGTGCCCCCTATAAGGCAGGTCTTTAAAAAAAGAGCCGACGCTTTCTGCGCCAGCTTGGAGGAAGGCGGCTGGAAGTTCACCCGGCCCGGCGGCAGCTGCTTCATCTGGGCCAGGCCCCCGATGAAATGCGGCTCGCTGGAAGCCGTCTATTTCATGCTGGAAAAAGCCCATATCCTCGCCGCGCCCGGCTCTGGCTTCGGCAAATTCGGCGAAGGCTATGTGAGGTTCTCCCTCACGGAGACCGAGGATAAACTGAAGGAAGTACTGCGCAGAATGAAAACCCTTGACTGGAAACTTTAAAAAGGAGGCTGGCACCTTTTCAACTTTTTTACCCCCTAAAACATCAAAAAGGTGCCTGCCTCCTTTTTAGCGGTGGAATCTTTTGGCTTCTTTCTGGAATTTCAGGATCAGCGGAGAGAAAGCCGCCGCGCCCTTCGGGACCTCGCGGTATTCAGCGTCAAAAGCCTTAAGCCCGCCTTTATAGGCCTCCAGCGGCATCTCAAGCGTGGCTTCTGCGGTTATTATGCCGGCGCTGTCCCAGGAAGCCGAAACCACAAAATCCCGCTCTTCCCTGCTGAAAAGACCGGGCGCGCTCGAATAATCGGCCGCCGGGTTCTTCACCCCCGCCAGCGGCAGCAGGGTTGAAATTATATCCAGATGGCTGGTCAAAGTCTTTATCCGCACAGGGGAGCGGCCCGGCTCATAATATACCAGCGGCACCCTCACCTCTTCCGGGCTGTAGCTCTGGTTATGGCCGTAGCGGCCCCGCTCCAGGAAAGCCTCGCCGTGGTCGCCGGTTACTATCACCAAGGTATCCTTCATGCCGCCCGCATCCTTCAGGGCCTTTAGAATACTTCCCACCACATTATCGTCGAAATAGACGGAGTTCTTGTATTTATTCTTGAGCCCGTTCACATTGCCCGCGTTGAGCGCCAGCTGGCTCACGCCGAAAGAGGGCGTGAACTTCTCGAAGCCCGGAAGATAATCATAGTTCCCGTGCGAAGCGTCATAGAAGATAAAGGAGAAATACGGTTTTTTAACGTCCCTCGACTTCAGATAGGAAATGAATTTATCCGAGATGTCCCTGTCGCGCTCCGCCCCATCGTCGCCGGGCGGCTCGTCGTAAATGCCTTCGCGCGGCACGTCCACGAAGCAGGTCTTGTTGAATTCGGGGAAGCTCAGCTTGGCGCTGGCATAGACCCGCAGGTCATAGCCCTGCTTTTTCAGAACGTCAATAAAGAGAGGCCCGCGGCGCTCGCCCAGCATCGGGAACCAGTAATTCCCGTAGATGCCGTAGAGTATGGAGAAGATGCCGAACCGGGTGCAGTTGCCGCCGCTGTAATGGTTCTCGAAGACGGCGCTTTTTTTGCCCAAAGCCCAGGTTTCAGGCATAACTTCAGGGTCAAGCATGTCCGCCCGGAGCGAGTCTACCACTATAACAAGGAAATTAAGGGGCTTAGCCGGTGGGACCACCTCCAGCGGCTTCTTCGGATAATCCAGCCCGGAATATTTCAGGTCTATCCCGCCCTTCACCTCTTTATCCAGCTTTACCCCCAGGTATTTGGCGGCGAAGCTGCGTATCCGGAGCGGCTGGTAAAGCGGGAAAAGCTGGGCATTGCGGGTGATATAAACCGAGTCATAAAGGGTGCCCCAGGCGAAAAGCCCTTTGTCAATGAAGATGAAAAGCAGGAGCGCCGAGGATAGGGCCAGGGCTTTGCGCCCGCGCAGCAGGGGGCTGGAGGTCAGGCCTTTAGACAGTTTCCAGAAATACCACTGGGTGAAACCGAGCGCCGTGGAAAGGAGAATAAAAAGCGCCTTGGTCCCCCAGCCCTGGTCCAGGGACTCAAGCCCCCCGGGGGTGAGCACAAGATTCAGCACCATGGAATTCAGGTGGAACTTGAAGATCTTGTAGATGGCCACATCAGTGACCAGGAGCATCTGGAAAGCGCCGACAAGGACGACCATTATCCCACGTCCCGCGGCGAAAAGGAAAAGCGGCGCCGCCAACAGGGATAGGACGGCGTAAAGCATGACCGTATTCGAGACCAGGGCGGCGCTGACATAGGCCAGTTCCAGCGGGTGCCCGCCGGCGAAGAACAGGAAGCAGGCGCAGATAGCCAGGGAAAGGCAGAAATTCAGGCCCAGGAAGGCCGCCAGGCGTCTAAAGCTTAAATCATCGGTCATGTTTTAATAAAAATCAGTTGACACTTGTCAACCGCAATGCTAGAGTATATTATACTATTATGAAAATAATCCGGACCATATTCGCAGCAGCAGCCGCAGTCTTCACTTTATACTCAGCCTCCTTCGCACAGGAGTTGAACGCCATAAAAGCCGCGGACATCAGCGGACTTTCAGCCGACATCAGCCTCCCCCCGGCCCCGTTCCCGGCCCTGGACGAAGCCCTCACCCGGAAGAACGGCCTCGACCCGGTCATCATCACCGTTCCCGGCCTTAAATTCGGGGAAATAGGCTGGGGCTCCCTGGAGATCAGGAACGTCCTCAGGCTCGTCCAGTTCTTCTTCCCGGGCAAAGAGATCAGCGAAGCCGATATAGTCAATGGCTTTGTGGCTTTCAACCCCCGCTACTTTTTCCAGGAAGACGACAAAGAAGGGGACGGACTCACGGCCTCGGACCTGGACCGTCTGCCGGAGGATTACCTGGAGCTGAAGCTGAAGGAGATTCCCGGCTACGACTCCCATAATATAGTAATCCATCCTTTTAGCTGGTCCCGCGACCCGGGCGACACCAAAAGAACGGTACCGCAGCTGCAGGCGCTGATAACCGGGGTTTACGATACTTATAAAGATTCCGGCCGCCCTATTTACATCCTGGCCCACAGTTGGGGCTCCGTGCTGTCCCATACCGCCCTGCACCGGGTTGGCAGTGCCCGCCCGGATGTCAGGATAGAGAAGTTTATAACGGCCGGCTCGCCGCTGGTGCCTGGTAATATAGTCACCAAACTTTTCATGAGGCTGGAAGTTCTGAAAGGCCGCCTCCAGAGGCGCGTCACCAAGCCCAGGATGGTGGGAACCTGGCGGAATTTCTGGGCGGCGCGCGACGCTTATTCCAACGCCATCCCGGCGGCGGATTCAAACTACCAGGCCGACGCCAAGGTAGAGAACCTGGAGCCGCTGCTGCTGCAGCTCATCCTGCACAATAAGCTGCTTAAAAAACAGGCCGGCCGGGACCTTTTCAAGCTGCGCGACATAAAGGCCTGGCACGGCTCCTATTTCTTCGACTACGAGGCCTCGCTCAAGTCCATAAGCAAGGAGATAGCCGTAGACGTCTTCAAGCCCGAACTGGCCCCGCAGATAATCCGCTGAGAGGAAAGACCGGCGCCGCTGTGCGTCCACTGAGTCCGCCCTGAAAGCGCGAAAAGCCCGCCCCACGGCGGGCTTTTTATATACGCTCCGCATATTTGCGATAATGTAGGCATGGACCTGAAAAAACTTTCCGTTTTCCTGAAAGACAACGGCATCCCCGCTTTCCGCCTCAATCAGGTGCGCGACGCCGTTTACAAGAATTTCGCCGCCTCCTGGGACGAGATAGCGGTGCTCCCCGCCGCTATGCGCGAACGCCTCAGGCACGGGATCTATATCCATTCGGTGGAGCTCCTGGAAACGCAGCTCTCCCAAAAAAAGGACGCGATAAAATTCAGCTTCGCGCTGAAGGACGGCCTGAAGATAGAGGCCGTGCTGCTGAAGCTCCTCTCCGACAAGTGGAGCCTCTGCCTGTCCACACAGGTCGGCTGCCCCGTGCGCTGCCCCTTCTGCGCCACCGGCAGGAAAGGCCTGAAGCGCAATCTCTCCCCGGATGAAATTACCGACCAGTTCCTGGCCGCCGCCCATTACCTCAGGACGCAGGGCGGGCAGAAGATAGGCAGCGTCATCTTCATGGGCATGGGCGAGCCTTTCCTCAATTACGATTCGGTGGCCGAAGCCGTGCGCACCCTGGCCGACCCGGAGCTGATCGGCCTCGGCCAGCGGCACATCTCGGTCTCCACCGCCGGCCATGTGCCCGGCATACGCCGTTTCGCCAAGGAGTTCCCCCAGTGCAACCTGGCCGTCTCCCTGCACGCCGCCGAGGACGCGCTCAGGTCCGACCTGGTCCCGCTCAACCGCACCTACCCGCTCAGCCAGCTGGCCAGGGCGCTCAAGGATTACATCGCCTCCACCAAGCGCCGCGTCTTCATAGAGTACGTGCTGTTCGAAGGCATCAATAACAGCCGCACCCAGGTGGCCAGGCTGAACGCCTGGCTCCGCACGGTGGCCGCGCCCAGGTATTTCGTGGTCAACATCATCCCTTACAACCGCACCGGCAGCCCCTACAAGGCCCCGGCCCGCGAGCGCATCAAGCTCTTCGCCGAACTCCTGGAGGCCGCCGGCATCGAAGTCACCATCCGCAAGGGCCTGGGCTCGGACATAGAAGGCGCCTGCGGCCAGCTCGCCGGGAAATGAACCGGCTAGCCGCATAAAAAGCCACGGGCAGTTCCCGTGGCTTTTTTTCGCGCTCGGCGCCTATTCGGTCTTCAGCAGCGAGATCTCTATGCGCCGGTTCCTGGCGCGGCCTTCAACGGTGACATTATCGCCGATCGGGCGGTTCTCGCCGTAGCCTATACCGGCCAGGTGTTTAGGCGATAGCCCCTGCTCCTGCATGAACTGGAGCACGCTGTAGGCGCGGGCCATGGAAAGTTCCCAGTTGGAGGAATATTTTCCTCCTTTTATAGGCACATTGTCGGTGTGTCCCTCAATTATAACGTCGTTCGGGATCTTTTTCAGTTCGGCCGCGATGGGCATAAGCACCTGCCTGGCGGGCTCCTTCAAATCAGCCCGGCCCGAGGCAAAGAGCACGCCCTCGGTAAGCACCAGCTTGACTTTGCGTTCGTTGGAGTGTACCTGCACAAGGCCGGCCAGCCCCCCGGCCTGCATTGACTCCTTCAGGCTGGTTTCCACCTGCAACTCTTTTTCCTGCGCCCTGGCGCGCTCAAGTCCGGGGGAACTTGCCTTGCCGCCGAACGCTTTTTGAATATTACCCAGAGACTCCTCATATTTACGATTTTTCGCTTTATCCGACTTGGTGATGGAGAAAGAAAAAAGGACCAGGAAGAAGATCATCAGATAGCTCATCAGGTCGCCGTAGGTAATGGCCCAGAGAGCGCCCTTATTCAGCTGGTTCTCAACCTCGTCGCGTCTTTGCTTGTAAATCGCCATATGATAGTCCTAGCGGCTCTCTCCCACTCCGTCCTTCTTTTTTGGGAGCAGATAGGAAAGCTCGGTCCGGAAATAGTTGAACAGCGCGGTAAGCTGCTTCACCTGGTGGGACACGGACTCAAAATCGGAGGAGAGCTTCCTGTTCTCCGCGGAGATCGCGGCGGCTTCCTGCATAACGACGCCGATTTTCTCGTCCGCGCCGCTTACGCTGACTTTCATTGCCTGAACTAGGGCGTCCAGGTCATAGAGTCTTTCTATTTTCTTATCGTTGGTTTCAAGCCTGCTCTCCAGATAGGAAA
>CAMTWW010000256.1:0-2257 GCA_947085555.1 uncultured Elusimicrobia bacterium
CATAGTTTCCGCCACCGACGTTTCGATGCGCATACAGGGCCGCCGCTACGCGCGGCTGCTGCAGACCGACGCGGCCATAAACCAGGGGAATTCCGGGGGCCCGTTGCTCAACATCAAAGGCGAGATAATAGGGGTGAACTCGGCTATCTTCTCGCCGTCCGGGGCTTTCTCCGGCATGGGTTTCGCGATACCGGCGCAGGAGGCGCGCCGCGCTTACGAGGACTTTTTGGGCCTTAAGCCCGCCCGGCGCGGCTGGCTGGGCACGTCGCTGCTGAAAGTGGACGCCTATACCGCCGCGCGCTTCGGCCTGCCGGCAGGGGCGCTGGTGAACCGCGTGGTGGCCGGCTCGCCGGCGGCCATGGCCGGCCTGAAGCGCGGCGACATAATCACCAGCTTCGGCGGCGAGGAGGTGCGCGACGACGCCGACCTCCTGAGCTTCATCTATTCCCGCAAGCCCGGCGACAAGGTGGAACTGGGCTATTACCGAGGCGGCCGGCAACTGAAAGCGCTGGTCGCCCTGGGTGCCCAGCCCGGCGCCGTGGAGGCGGACTTTGACTACTAGGCGAGGGCCCGCCGGCAATGGCAGATGTTATTTTCGCGTAGGGGGGGAAAATAGGGGGGGAAAATAGGGACAGCGACCGTTTATTTTTAAATAAATGGTCGCTGTCCCTATTTTCCAAAAAACCCATCCGCCTCAGGCGGATGGGTTTGGATTGACTTATTTTCCATTACCAGACAATTATTTCTCCAAGATATTTCACATAGGCAGGATGGGTTAGCAGGTAACCACTGTGAATTATTTTGACTGAATAATTGAGATCTATCATGACAGGATTGCCTGGCGGGAGCGGCCCTGAAACAAGAATGCCGATTCCCGGGGCGTTTGTTTGAGGCGGAAGATATTGGCTTGCTAAAACTGTAACGCCGTATTTTTTTGATACTGCTTTCATGCACGGCTCAAGCATTGACACTGCTTCTTTAAGCGGCAGCAGTCCGGCAAACACATTGTTAACCAATGAACAGACTTTAAGCCCTTCAAAAGCGTCTTCCACGGTAAACGACTTTGCTTCCTTTGCCTGAATATTTGGTGATTTTACTTCAGGCACATTTATGGACATTTCCTCTGCTAAAGCAAGGGTGTCCTTGGTTGTGATACTGTTCAATTCAACAGTATTTGTCGCAAACACTGTGTTTGCAAGCGCAGTGAATATCATCGCCATCATTACTTTTCTCATTTTTACCTACCTCCGTTTACTTTGTCGATTCCCCGCCTTGGAAATAAATTCTAGCGGAAAACAAAAAATTAAGATAGAGGCAAAGGTCCCGATTCTTCACGGACAATTTACCACATAAAAATAGGTCATAAGTCCCTGCATAATTAGGTCTTATGGGAAATCGGGACAGGGGCGGCAGTCGACAAAGACTGCCGTCCCCTCCCACACCACGTACGCGCGGGTCCGCATCCGGCGGTTCTCCGGGGTCGGGCGGATATCATTTTGTGGGGAAAATAGGGACAGCGACTGTTTATTTCAAAATAAATGGTCGCTGTCCCTATTTTCTATTTTCCCGCGCGCGCCCGCTCAGGAGTGCGGCACGGGCGGGCGCGCGGCGCGCACCAGCAGCACGACCAGCGTCACCGCCGTGAGCGGCAGCACGAAGCCGAACATGGCGCCGCTGTACGCCGACAGTACCGCGTGTTGCGTGGCCGCGAGGGGGGCGAATGGAGGACGTTGCTTAAATGCTTAAATGCTCCGCCTTCGCAAATTCCCTACCCTTATGCGCCAGATACGAAGCCTCGCCGGAACTGATTTTAAGCTCTTTCATTAATACCGCACCATTCACCCCGCCCGCCGTTTTGCGCAGATAACAATACAGGGCTCTCCCGCGCGCTATACGCGCAGTGTCTGCCGGCACTCGGCAAATCTTCTTTGGTTACCCCTGTTACGCGCTCAACTTCGTGTAAAACATCTGCTTTTGTCATCCGCTCGGGAGACGTTTCCCCTTCGCTCTCCTTAACAATGCTTTCAACAAACTCGCCGCTGCCCAAAATCCGATCGTCAAACGCCTCTTTTTCATCAGCTGTGCGGGCAGCATTAATTATCCCGCCGAGGCTCTTCAAAAGCCCTCTGCCGGAATATTCCCCGCCTTTAAACCTATCCACCCGCTCAGCGACAAACTGCTCATAGGCCAGCCGCGCCCTCAGCCTATTGGGGCCGAAATGCTCAAGTACTTCCCGGCTGTCAATTATTCCGTCCTC
>CAMTWW010000257.1:0-3651 GCA_947085555.1 uncultured Elusimicrobia bacterium
ACGACGCTCTTCCGATCTGGCGGAAGTGAAGGCGCTCAAGAGGGCCTTCGGCGCCAGCGCCGACAAAGTGATAGTCAGCAATGTCAAAGGCTTCACCGGCCACTCCATGGGCGCCGGCCTGGAGGACGTTGTAGCCGTGCGGGCGCTGAACACCGGCATCATCCCGCCCATAGCCAACTACAAGGAGGCGGACCCCGAACTGGCCGGCATCAACCTTTCTAAAGGCGGGAAATACGACCTGAAATACGCCATGCGCTTTTCTGCGGGCTTCGGCTCGCATATGGCCATGTCATTCACCGAGCGCGTCTGGAAGGAAGGGGAGAGCCGCTATGACCAGGCCCGTTATAGCGCCTGGCTGAAGGAAATCTCAGAAGACCCGGCGGCCGAACTGGAAGTGGTCCTTAACACGCTCAGGATAAAAGACAGGAAGACCGCAGGGACCAGGACGCCGTCCCCGGCCAGGGAGCCCGTTGGAGTATCCGCCGCGGCTCCTGCCAGACAGCTAGACAGCGAGACAGCTAGACAGCCCGAAGTCCATGCCGCCCAGCCGTCCAGCCGTCCAGCCGTCCAGCCGTCGTCAGGCGTCACCCAGGACACCGTTCGCGCCGAAATCCTGAACATGATCGCCGACAAGACCGGCTACCCCAAGGACATGCTGGAGCTGGACCTGGACATGGAAGCCGACCTCGGCATAGACACCGTAAAGCAGGCCGAGCTCTTCGCCGCCCTGCGCGAGCATTACAAGATACCCCGCAAAGACAATATCTCCCTTAAAGATTACCCGACGATAAGGCACTGCATCAAGTTCGTGATGGAGGAGAAAGGGGGAACCGCGGGACCGCTAGACAGCGAGACAGCGAGGCAGCCGGAAATTAATACGCAGCCCGCTCCCGTTCCAGCCGCCCAGCCGTCCAGCCGTCCAGCCGTCCAGCCGTCGTCAGGCGTCACCCAGGACACAAGTCACAAGCCGGAAACCACAAACCAGACGGAACAGGCTTCGATTTCCGCCCCTCATCCCTCATCCCTCATCCCTCATCCCTCACCCACCTACCCCAAGCGCCACATACGGCACGTGCCCGTAGTGATACAGGCGCCCGTAGAGCAGGAAGTAATAAAGAAGCTGACACCCAAGCGCCCCGTGGCGATCTTCGCCGAGGACCTGGACCTGGCCAAGGCCTTCCGCGCCGAGCTCAACAAGCACCGCGCTGATTCCTATATCTTCACGCCCGCCAGGACCAAGTTGAAGGATGCCATCACGGTGGACTTCAAGGATGTCCCCGCGCTGGAGAAGGCGCTGACCGACTTCGCCGCCGGGCATCCCGATACCCAGGGGATAGTTTACCTCCCTGGCTGCATGGTGAAGTCCCTCTCCCAGGAGACAGCCGCCACTGAAGATCTCAAGCGCTACGCCCTGCCGCTGTTCCTGGCTGCCAAGTACCTGGGCGCCGGCCTCTCAAAGGCGGACCACGGCTATACCACGTTCCTGGCCGTAGTTACCACCCTCGACGGCGGCTTCGGCTACAAGACCAGGGACGCCTTCGACCCCGTCTACGGCGCCATCCACGGCCCGACGCTGTGCCTGCGCAAGGAGCTGGAGAGCAGCATAGTCAAGCTGCTGGATTTCGAACCCAGCTCTTCCAACCAGGCCATAGTGCAGAAGACCTTCTACGAGATACTTTACTCGGACAAGCGCCTGGAGATAGGCTACGCCGACGGGAAGCGCTGGACGCTGGTGGGCAAGCCCGCCGCGCTGGACAAGTCCCGCCAGACCACGCCGCTGCAGGGCAGGAACGTCCTGATCACCGGCGGCGGCCGCGGCCTCGGCGCCCTGTTCTCCAGGATGCTGGCGGAACAGCATAAGCCGAACCTGGTCCTGCTCGATATCATCGACCTCAGCGACAAGGCGAAGCGCCTGAACGCCATGAGCCCGGAGGAAGTGAAAGCCTACAAGACCGGGGAGCTCTGGAACGAGCTCAAGGCGGCTGCGGAGAAAGCGACCCCGGCCATCCTGGAGCGCGAATTCACCAGGCTCAGGGACGCCGCGGACATGCACAGGAACCTGGAGGCGATACGCGCCCTCGGCGTGAGCGTCGCCTATTACCGCTGCGACCTGAACGACCACGCGGCTTTCGCCGGCATGGTGCAGAGCATCAAGGCGGACTTCGGCCAGGTGGACGGCGTGGTGCACTTCGCCGGCCTCGAGCGCTCCAAACTTGCCGTGGACAAGACCGCAGAAGAATTCATGCTGATCTTCAGGACCAAGTCCGACTCCGCCATCAACTTGTGGAAGTCGGGCGTAGTGAAGGAAAAGGGCTTCTGGGTGATGGTTTCCTCCATCGCCGGGAAGTTCGGCAATTTGGGCCAGACCGACTATGCGGCGGCCTCGGACTACATAGCCAAGTTCTGCCTCAGCCAGGCCAACCGCGGCGTGCGCGCCGTCAGCGTGGACATGACCGGCTACGCCCAGATAGGCATGGGCGCCAGGCCCGGCGTGGAAGCGTTTCTGAAATCGCAGGAGATGGATTTCCTCTACCCCGAGGAAGGCATGCAGGTTATGATAGACGAACTGGCCTACGGCAAAGTACCGGAGATAATCCTCTCCGGCAGCCTCGGCAAGCTGGACTGGGACAAGCAGCTGCTGTACGAGCCCGGCTTCTCGGCCGCGGCTTCCTCCGGCTTCCACTTCGCGCCGAAGATAGAGGATCTGCTGAAGGGGGAAAGCCTCTCCGCAGCCAAGGACTTTACCCTGGAGCAGGACCCCTACCTGCTGGACCACTCGATAAACGGCACACCTTATGTGCCGGGCGTCATGGGCCTGGAGACCTTCGCCGAGGCCGTGGCCTTGGTCAACGGGACGCCGCCCAAAGTCCTGGCCAATGTGCGCTTCGCGGCGCCGATAAAGCTGCTCCGCAACAAGCCGGCCGAAGTGAAAATTAAGGCCGCCCCCGGACCGGACGGCCTGGAGCTGCGCCTGGAATCGGACTTCGTCAGCCCCAAGGGCCTGCGCCTGGGGACTACCCGCACTCACTTCCGGGCGGTATCCGCGGCCGACGCCGCCTCCTTGTGGAAAACCTCGATGCACCCCGTACTGCCCAAGAACAGGAAGTACAAGGCCGACGCGCAGACGATCTATAAGACTTATTTCCACGGCCCCAGCTTCCAGGTCCTGGACGGGATACTTTCAGTGGAGAAGACCTCCGTGCTCGCGGTATTCAAGCGCCCGCAGGTTCCGCTCTGGAAGAACGGGCAGCAGAAACTGGTCTTCCACCCGCTGGTCTTCGAGGCCATGTTCCAGGCCTGCGGCTGGCGCGATATCCAGTTCGACAGGGCCATGGCTCTCCCCGACGCGGTGGGCGCCGCCATCGTCTACGACCATGAGCCGGTTGACCCTGAGACGCTGTTCATCTACGGCGTCTTCAAGGGCCGCACCGACGATAACCGCAGCCTCTACGATGCCTGGGCTTTCGACTCGGAGTTTAACCTGGCCGCCGAGATCCGCGACTACGCGATGATCCCGACACCGATATAGGGGAAAGGATGAGGGATGAAGGATGAGGGAAAAGATATAAAAGATGCGGGGTTATTCCGCCCGTTAGCCTTTAGCCTTAAGCCTTTAGCCTTGATATTCGTCAGGGTGGATGGGCTCGATGC
>CAMTWW010000258.1:0-2863 GCA_947085555.1 uncultured Elusimicrobia bacterium
CATGCGAGCGTTAGCGAGCCTCCCCTTAAGGAACTATTCCCATCGCAGCGATGGGAGTCCAGCGTCTCTATAGCTTCGTCCAGGTACTCGTCCTGGCGCACCAGTTTGAAGAGGATGCCTTTGAATTCCTTGATCTTCGCGTCTTCCTGCTTGACCGCAGCGGCCCCGGGCGGGGAGGTTTTTACTGCCGTGCCCGCAAAAGCCAGACCAAGGCCAGCGAGAAGCATGAGCCCTGTCGAAAGCGCGATTCTAGTTTTCATTGTATCCTCCGTCCTGTTAGGTATAGTCTACCCTTTAGCAGGCACCGCCGCACGGGCCATGGGGGCTATGCCAATAAGGAAAAAGGCCTGCGGTTAAGTAGGCCTTTCGGGCAAGGGAGCTAAACCATCCCCTTCAGCGCTTTCAGGGCCTGGTCGCGGGTCTTGATCTTCCCCTCGAACTGCAGCAGCTGTATTTTCTCCAGCAGCTCACCCACGCGGGGGCCTTCCGGCAGTTTCAGGGTCTTTATCACGTCATTGCCGTCTATAAGCCTGGCGGAGCGGGACTTCATGTTCTTCTTTATGTAAACGCCGAAGAGCAGGTTGAGCACCTGCATATAGCGCAGCGTCTTTTTAGGGGAATTGTAAGGCAGCCCGGTGGGGAGCGGGGCCGGCTGGTTCTGCAGCTTCCTCCGCATCTCCTTGAGCCGGCCGGAGGAAATATAGCTGGCGTGGTCCGCCCAGGAAAGCGCCAGCAGCGGGACGGTATACTCCCCCATCGTCCTGAAAAAGCGGAACATGGCCCTGTCGGAAATGATCTTGTTGGCGGCCAGGTTGCCCGGGCGCAGGTGGGCGCCTATGATCTTCGAGACCAGGCGGCTGTCCTCGCGGGAAAAGCGCAGCCGCTCCATCACCTTCTCCGCCATGACCGCGCCGTACTCCTCGTGGCCGAAGAAGCGCAGGCGGCCTTTTATCATGGCGGCTTTCGGCGGCTTGGCTATATCGTGCAGCAGCGCGGCGAATTTGAGGATGCGCGGGGCGGGCAGCAGCTCCGCCACCTTTTTATATTCCGGCAGGCAGGCGGGCAGGTTCTTAAAAAGATAATCCATGCGCTCCACTACGCGAAGGGTGTGAGTGAGCACCCCCCCCTTACCGTAATAGCCGGTGGCGCAGCTCTCCTGTGGCGCCAGGTCGGGGAAAATAGCGGTCAGGAGCCCGTGCTTATGCATGAGCGCCAGCCATTTATGGGAGACCGGGCTTTCGAAAAGCCGCATCAGCTCTTCCCGTACCCGCTCCTGGGCGGTAGAGGATATCAGGGCGGCATGTTTCTTTACGGCTTTCAGCGCGGCCGGGACGATGGTGAAATCCAGGGTCGCCGCCACGCGGAAGGCCCGCAGCAGGCGCACCGGGTCTTCGGTAAATATCCCCTGAGAGACCGGCCTGACTTTTTTCGCGGCCAGGTCTTTCAGGCCCCCGCAGAGATCCGTGACTTTGGCCCTGTCCAGGCGGAGGCGGAAGTTCCCGGTTTTCTTGTCCGAAGTGAAAACCGCGGCCGTGGTAAGTTTATAGGCCAGCGCGTTTATAGTGAAGTCGCGCCTCCCGAGGTCGGTCTCGAGCGCGCCGCCTGT
Source organism: uncultured Elusimicrobia bacterium (assembly GCA_947085555.1). Classification (GTDB taxonomy): domain Bacteria; phylum Elusimicrobiota; class Elusimicrobia; order Elusimicrobiales; family UBA9959; genus UBA9959. Next base: position 1,607 of record CAMTWW010000258.1, read on the forward strand.
GAAAGGCATTATGTCCAGCCGGCAGAAAGGGGCCTTGCGCTGCGCCAGGCGGTAGACCTGCGCTTCTTCATCCAGCGGGAAGCAGGCTGCTCCCAGCCTGCGGGCCAGGCGCTGCGTCCTGGCTTCGAAATCCGCGGAGGGCGGCACGGCCAGGTCTATGTCTTTGAAGGGGCGCCTGAGCAGGGCGTCGCGCAGCGCTCCACCCACCAGGTAAACTTCTTTGAAGAGGCAGGTGATGTCGGCTGAGAGGTTCATGGGGAAGGGTAGAGGGTAGAGGGGAGAGGGTTTAGGGTTTAAGGAGTTCCTTATAACTCTACCATCTACCCTTTCCCCTTTCCCCAAGCTCGCGTTTCAGCAGTTCGCGCTTCAGCACTTTCTGAAGGGTATTCTTGGGCAGGGAGGCCACTATTTCAACCTCGCGCGGGCGCTTGTAGGGGTCGAGGTGGGTCCTTATATGCTGCATTATTTCGGACTTTTCCAGCTTCTCCTCAGGCCTGGCTACGCAAAAACACTTCATGGTCTCGTTCCCGGAGCCGTCCGGGATGCCGATCACGGCGTTCTCCAGCACCTTGGGGTGTGCGTTGATGACCTGCTCGATCTGGGCCGGGAAAACTTTGAGGCCTTTCACTATCACCATGTCCTTTTTGCGGTCGCGGATGAACAGGAAGCCGTCGGTGTCCAGGACGCCTATGTCGCCGGTCTTAAGCCAGCCGTCCTGCGTGAACAGCTCCTTAGTAGCGGTGTCGTTGCCGTGATAGCCGCGGGTTATGTTGGGGCCCTTGACGCAGATCTCCCCCTCCTCGCCGTGCCTGAGCTGGTTCCCCTGCTCGTCTATTATCTTTATGGTGACGCCGCGGACGGCTTTGCCCACGGAGCCGTGCTTGCGCGCTTTGGGCGGGACTATGGTGACCACCGGGCTGGTTTCGGTCAGGCCGTAGCCCTCCAGGATATGCAGGCCGAAGGCTTTATGGAAGTGCTGGGCGATAGTGTGGTTAAGCGGGGCCGCCCCCGAAAGACAAAGGCGCACTTTGCGCAGGCTCCAGAACCGGAGGAAGAATTTTTTAAGGCCTTTGGCCTCCTTGGCCAGTACTCCGAAGATCTGTGGTACGGCTATCATGATGGTCACGCCCTCGCGGCCCATGGCCTGCAGCCAGAGTTTGGGCGGGGTGATGTTCTTTACTATCAGGGTCTTGGAGCCGAGCAGCATGGGCGTTATAACGTTGCTGGTCCAGGAGAAGGTGTGGAACATCGGCAGCA
>CAMTWW010000259.1:0-1883 GCA_947085555.1 uncultured Elusimicrobia bacterium
GGTGGCCGGTCAGCGCGGCGCGCAGGCTTATCTCGGCGGTGTCGGAGTCGCGGATCTCGCCGACCATGATGACGTCGGGGTCCTGGCGCAGGATGGTGCGCAGGCCCTCGGTCCAGGTGAAGCCGGCCTTCGCGCTTATCTGCGCCTGGTTTATCCCCTCGAGGCGGTATTCCACCGGGTCCTCGAGCGTGATGATGTTTATCATCGGGGAGTTGATGTTCTTGAGGATCGCGTAGAGCGAAGTGGTCTTGCCGGAACCGGTCGAGCCCGTTATGAAAAATATCCCGTAGGGGTTGCGGATGAGCTTCTTGATCAGCGTCATCGCGTCCTGTTCCAGCCCCACCTGTTCCAGGTCCAGGCCCAGCTGCTGGCGGTCCAGCACGCGGAGTACGAGCTTCTCTCCGTTGACGGTCGGGAAGGCGGAGACGCGCACCTGTATGGCGCGGCCGGCCAGCATCTTCTGGAAGCGGCCTTCCTCGTTGCGGAAAGACGTAGGGGGTTCGGGGTCGAAGCCGGCGAGCACGCGCAGGCGCTGGGTCAGCGGGATGTCCGAATTCCTGGGGGAGCTTAGCATGTCCTGCAGGATGCCGTCTACGCGGAAGCGCACGCGCAGATTGGCGCCCTGGGATTCTATGTGGACGTCGCTGGCGCGCTCGCTGACAGCGTGCTCGAGGATGAGGTCGCTGAGCTTTATGGCGAGGTCGATGCCGGGGGCCCTGCCCTTGGATTTGACTATTTCGCTATAGCCCTCTTCAAGCGTGCCTTCTACGTTTACCGGCGCCTGCTGGCCCGGCACGGGGCTTTCGCCTTCCTGTTTATTTCCCCAGAATGCCATGTTTTTCTCCTAGCGGAAGAAGCGGTCCGACCATTGTTACCTATTATAACACTAGTAATTATTTGTACTCAACCTTGAGGATCGCCAGCTGTTTTTCACCGCCGGGCAGGTTCACTTTCACGGTGGCGCCGGCCCCGGAGCCCAGCAGGCCCTGGGCCAGCGGCGAGCTTACCGAGATCTTCCCGGCTGCTGGGTCTGCCTCGTCCGCGCTCGAAAGGGTATAGATGAGGGTGGCCTTGGTGTTCTCGTCCCGCATAGTCACGGTGGCCCCGAGGCGGATCTCGTCCTTGTTTATATTGAGGGTATTGTCCACTATCCTGGCGGAGCGCAGGCGGACTTCCAGCTCGCTTATGCGGGTCATGACCTGGCTCTGTTTTTCCTTGCCGTAGATATAACCGGCGTTCTCTTTCAGGTCGCCCTGTTCCCGGGCTTCGTTTATTTCCACTGAAAGCTCGTTTTTCTGGCGTTTAAGCTCCGTTAGCTCCGCCTGCAGCTTCTCAAAGCCGTCTTTGGTAAGGTAAATATCCGACATTTTAGAACCCCCCGGTTAAAAAAAACCGTCCCGCTTGTGCTCTGCTGTCTTGCGGGACAGGGCTTGCGTGAAATTCGTGGCACCGAGAGGAATCGAACCTCTGACCTAGCGCTTATGAAACGCCCGCTCTTACCATCTGAGCTACGGTGCCGGGAAATTCATGGCGGGCAGGTTTCATCACCGGGGACCCATGTCTTCGGGTGAATCTAAAGTATATCAAAAACTTAACTTCCAAAACAATCTGCACCCTGTTAAATCGATAGCAAGAAAGCAACGGAAAGCTAAGGAAGGCAACGGAAGGTAAGAAGGGGCGAATCTTATTTCCCTCTTACTTTCTGTTGCCTTCCCTGGCTCTCTTGCCTTCCCTTGCTACCCGTTATCAGAAGGGGAATTTATAGCTTTTAAGGACGAGTTCCGCCTGCATGGCGCGGATCTCCCTCTGGGTCTCCCGGTTCAGGGGTACGCCTTTGTTTTTGCGGTAGAGCTTCGCGAGATAGATCGGAAGAGCGTCGTGTA
>CAMTWW010000260.1:0-1540 GCA_947085555.1 uncultured Elusimicrobia bacterium
GAAACGGATTGTTCTGTTTCTTGCTTTCTGTTGCTTTCCGTTGCTTTCTGTTGCTTTCCGTTGCTTTCTGTTGCTTTCCGTTGCTTTCTTGTTAATCGTTCTGTAACAAGTCTGAAACGCGCGTTTTGTAGAATTTATACAGGTTCTTATCGCTGGCGGCTTTCCGTTCAGAGGAAAAATTTATGCGGCTTACCGTAAAATGGCTGATGTGGTTCGTCGGGATAGGCATCTACGTGATGTTCCTGGGCGGCATTTTCTATTACAACCTCTTCAAGTGGACCTTCGACGAGAAGCTCAAGCAGGACGTCATCGAGACCGTCAAGGTCTACGCGCCCACCCTGCGCAACGGCCTGCTCAACAACGCCAACGCCATCTCTTTCGAGGAGTACGATATCATGATCTCGCTGGCCAAGGACGAGCGCATCACCTCGCTGCTCTACCTCAGCCGCCAGGGCAGGGTGCGCTGGCACAAGGAAGCCCGCTTTATCGGCATAGGCTGGGACGAGCTGCAGAAGCAGGTCCCCCCGCCGACCGACGCCATCGCGCAGGCCTACCTGTCCAAGATGCCTAAGGTGCGCCAGGTGAAGGGCGAGCCTTTTTACGAGATAGCCATCCCGTTCTCCGTGCGCGGCGAGATCATCGGCATAGTGAACTTGCTGGTTTCCCGGGCCGGCGCCGAGGTGCTGATCGGCTCCGCCATGCGCAAATACGTGTTCGGGGCCGTAGGCGTGCTCTTCCTGCTGGGCCTGCCGCTCTACTTCTTTTTCCATCATTACGTCATCTCCCCGATGGACGCTCTGCGCGACAGCGTGGAAAGCGTTTCGCTTAAGAATTTCGACCTGCGCTTCCCGGACCGCGCCGACGAATTCGGGGACCTCTCCGGGGCTATCATGCGGCTGATGGGGAAGATGAAGGTGGAGATAGAAGGGATCTCCAACAGGGACCGCACCTACAAGGAGGCGGAACAGCGCTGGTGGCGCTCCCTGCTGAATATCATCGTGCCGTCCACGAACTACGTGATAGTCGTAGACGAGAACAACAGCATCCTTTACGCAAATTTCGAGCTGGGCCAGGGGGTGGACGTGAAGAACATCCACCTCCTCGACGTGGTGGACAGCCAGCAGCAGACGCTCCTGCGCCTGGTGGGCCAGGCTTTCGAGCTGCCCGACCAGGCGGTAGAGGGCGAGACCGTCTTCAAGAACCAGAATTTCAACGTCAAAGTCCTCCACGTCGGCCAGACCGCCGAAACCAACCGCACCCTGATTCTCTTCTACCCTAAAGCCGAAATCGCCATGATGTGAGTTCGTTGTTAATTTCTCCGGATAATTATGTATTATATAATCAACACGGGCCTTGCCCGGTGTAATTTAATTCGGCCGCCCTGATGGCATAGCCCTGATGGCGGCACAAGAAAGTGGCGAAGCGCCACAAGCATAGCTTCGGAGGGAATATGAAACTCGAAGTGCGCAATGTCAGCGTCGGTTCGCTCGTGACCTCTTCCGTGCCGCTCGTGATCTTCTGCCTGGCCATCCTCGGGGGC
>CAMTWW010000261.1:0-2322 GCA_947085555.1 uncultured Elusimicrobia bacterium
AACTTTATAGGCTTCGGTATGCCTGTGAAGAAAATGGCCCTGGCTATAAGTGTAACGCGGCTGTCCAACGGCTCAATGGAAGGCCGGGCGGACGATGGCAGCGCCAGCGGCGGCTACAGCGCTTATGACCAGGCGGTAAGCCTGGGTTTCGGGTTTAGGAATATAGGCGGGGCTGTTAAATACATACAAAGCAGCATAGCAGGCGTCAGAGCTGATGCCTTTGCGGTGGACCTGGGCGCCAGACACAGGCTAAGCGGGCTGCCTGTCACGCTTGGCCTGGGTGTCCAAAACCTTGGAAAAGGTATAAAATATATGTCGCAGTGGGATAATCTGCCGCTGAGCGTCAATGCCGGGTTTACGTTCATGGCACTGCCCGGCATGGCGCTGGCTTTTGATGCGAAGCGGCTGGTGTATGATAAGCAGACGGTATTTTCAGCAGGTACCGAGTATGCTATGCTTACCGGGAATAACCTCGGCTTCGCGCTACGCAGCGGTTACAGCCTGACCGGGCTTACGCGGAGCAACGGCAAGGGCGGCCTGAGCGTGGGCGCGGGGATAATGGCGCTGGGCGCGCAGCTGGATTATGCCGTATCCCCCGAAACGGGGCTGGGCAGTATACAGCGGATAACGCTGAAGAAGAAATTTTAGCCCATAGAGGTAACTGCTCAGGTGGAGTGGAGGGCTGGCGGGGCAAAACCCCTTCCAGTCCTAACCCCATAGGGACCTGAGTTACCGGCCGTGGATAAAAGCCATAAAGACGGCGAATAGTATATAAGCAAGGATTAAGGATTAAGGATTAGGGATTAAGGATTATGTATTAAATATTTTTAAAGCAAATTTAAAATACTTACTACTTACAACTTAATCCTTAATCCTTGAACTAAGGAGTAAGACAGCATGACGAATAAGACAGCTAATCCCAAAGAGGGAAATTACGACGCCTCCAATATCCAGGTCATGGAAGGCCTGGAAGCGGTGCGCAAGCGCCCCGCCATGTACATCGGTTCCACCGGCGTCCAGGGCCTCCACCATCTGGTCTACGAAGTCGTGGACAACTCTATAGACGAAATTCTCGCCGGCGGCTGCAACAAGATAGACGTCATCCTTAAAGACGACAATGTCTGCTCCATCACCGACAACGGCCGCGGCATCCCCGTGGACCCCATGAAGGAAGTGAAGGACCCGAAGCTCAAGGGCAAATCCGCCCTGGAGGTGGTGCTGACCGTGCTGCATGCCGGCGGCAAGTTCGACGGCGGCGGGTATAAGGTTTCGGGCGGCCTGCACGGCGTGGGCGTCTCCGTAGTGAACGCCCTGTCCGAGTGGCTGGAAGTGCTGGTGCACCGCGACGGCAAGATTTGGCGGCAGGAGTACAGGCGCGGCAAGCCGCAGGCCGACGTTAAAACCGTCGGGACCACCGAGCACCACGGCACCGTGGTGAATTTCAGGGCCGATACGGAGATCTTCGGCGAAGGCGTGCTTTCCTTCGATATCGTCTCCAACCGCCTGCGTGAGCTGGCTTTCCTGAACCCCGGCTGCCGCATTACCATTATTGATGAGCGCGGAGAGGGCAAGAAGCACACCTTCTTTTTCGAGGGCGGCATCAAGCAGTTCGTGAAGTTCCTGAACACAAATAAGCAGGTCATCAACGACGAGCCTATTTTCGTCTCAAAGACGGAAGGCGACACCATGCTGGACCTGGCCATCCAGTACAACACGGACTATTCCGAGACGATGTTCTCCTTCGTCAACAACATCAAGACCACCGAAGGCGGCACTCACGTGTCCGGTTTCCGCTCGTCTTTAACCCGCGTGATTAACGATTACATTAAGAAGTACGCGCTTACAAAAGAAACGGAATACACAGTCACAGGCGACGATGTGCGCGAAGGCCTCACCGTGGTGGTCTCGGTCAAAATCCCGCACCCCCAGTTCGAAGGCCAGACCAAGACCAAGCTGGGCAACGGCGAGGTGGAGGGCATAGTCAAGACCCTCACCGGCGAAGCGCTGGGAATTTTCTTCGAAGAACATCCCTCCATAGCCAAGGCCATCTGCCAGAAGGGCCTGGGCGCCGCCGAGGCCCGCGAGGCCGCCCGCCGCGCCAAGGATCTGGCGCGCCGCAAAGGCTCCCTCACCGATTCCGGCCTGCCCGGCAAACTGGCCGACTGCCAGGAAAAAGACCCGGCGATGTGCGAGATTTACATCGTCGAGGGCGACTCCGCTGGCGGCTCGGTCAAGCAGGGTCGCGACCGGAAGTTCCAGGCCATCCTGCCCCTGCGCGGCAAGATTTTGAACGTGGAGAAAGCCCGCTACGAAAAGCTCTTG
>CAMTWW010000262.1:0-5729 GCA_947085555.1 uncultured Elusimicrobia bacterium
GGGACGCAAAATGGTTCACCACCGCCGACGGCGTGATAACAGGCGGCCGCCGCGAGTTCCCCCTCCCCCTCAAGGAAGGCGCTAAATGGAGCGAGTACACCGACACCAGCGAGGTGGTCTCCCTCTCCGACAAAGTTTCTATTAAAGCCGGCAAGTTCGCCAAGTGCATGAAGATAGTGACCATGCTGGCGGGCGGCGACGCGGGCAAGTCCGTGCGTTATTACGCCCCGCGCGTCGGCTATATCCTTGAGGAGTACAACGGAGAAGACAAGACCTGCGAGCTAGAGCTCCTCGCCGTCTCCAGGGTGCCCGAGGAAAAGAAAAAAGGCAAGAAGTAATTCCCCTTCCAAGGACGGCAACATGGCGCTTCCCACTATACGCGAATTGCTTAAAAGCTCCGGCCCCAAGGCCGGGGTTGTCGCCCGCGGCTGGATAAAGACCCGCCGCGATTCCAAAGTCATGTCTTTCACCGAGCTCAACGACGGCTCCTGCCGCGAAAGCCTCCAGGCCGTCTTCTCCCAGGAAAACGGGAATTTCGCGGAACTGCTTCCCTCCCTGGTGACCGGCGCGGCCGTGGAGATCCAGGGCGACCTGGTCGCCTCGCCCGCCGCCGGGCAGAAATACGAACTGCAGGCCAAAGAGGTAAAGCTCTACGGCGGCTGCGACCCGGAGAAATACCCGATACAAAAGAAGAAGACTTCCGACGAATTCCTGCGCACCGTGGCCCACCTGCGCCCTCGCACCAATAAATACGCGGCCATGCTGCGCATCCGCGCGGAGCTGGCCTACGCCGTCCACACCTATTTCCGCGACAACGGGTTTTTTTACGTGCATACCCCCATCCTAACCGCTTCCGACTGCGAAGGCGCGGGCCAGATGTTCACGGCCACCGCGCTGGACCTCTCAAAGCTGGGAGCGCTGCCCAGGACCGACGCCGGGGAAATAGATTTTTCAAAAGACCTTTTAGGCAAAAAAACCTACCTCACGGTTTCCGGTCAGCTGGAGGGCGAGAGCCTGGCGCTGGCGCTGGGGAAAATTTACACTTTCGGCCCGACGTTCCGGGCGGAGAACTCCAATACCTACCGCCACTGCGCCGAATTCTGGCAGATCGAGCCGGAGATGGCTTTTTACGAGCTGGACGACGATATGGAGCTTGCAGAAGACTTCATAAAGGCCATAACACGGAGCGTGCTGCAGAAATGCCCCTCGGACCTTGAGCTATTCGCGAAGTTCGTGGAGCCGGCGCTGATGGATAATCTGCGCAATGTCACCGAGAATAAATACGAGCGCCTGCCCTATACCGAGGCCGTAAAGCTCCTCGAGCCCGAGAACGCCCGTTTTGAGGCCAAGGTAAGTTGGGGCGTTGACCTGGCCTCCGAGCACGAGCGCTTCCTGGTGGAGAATTATTTTAAAAAGCCCGTTATCCTTTACAATAAGCCCAAGGAAGTCGGGTCCTTCTACATGAAGCTCAACGACGACGGGCTTACGGTGCGCGGGATGGACGTGCTGGTCCCCCGCATAGGCGAGCTTGTCGGCGGCAGCGAGCGCGAGAACCGCCTGGACGTGCTTGAGAAGAAAATGGCCGATTTCAGCATAGACCCGCAGGTCTACCGGTGGTATCTGGACCTGCGCCGCTACGGCAGCGTGCCGCATTCCGGTTTCGGCCTGGGTTTCGAGCGCATGATGATGCTGATAACCGGCATTTCCAATATACGTGACGTGACCGCTTTCCCCCGCGTGCCCGGCTACGCGGAATTCTAAACGGTATGGAACGCGAAAAAGCTTTAGAGCTCCTCAGAACGCACGTTAAGAACGATAACCTGGTCAAGCACTGCCTCGCTTCGGAGGCCGTCATGCGTGCTTTGGCCGCGCGTTTGGGGGCTGACCCCGCTCTCTGGGGCCTGGCCGGCCTGCTGCACGATATAGACGTCGAACTTACGGCCGGGGACCTGTCGCGCCATACGCACGAGGCCGTGCGGATCCTTAAGGAGAATGGCCTGCCCGATACCCTTATCGAAGCCGTAAAGCTGCATAATGAAGCGGCGCATGGCGGCATAAAGCGCTCGGAAACTTTCCATAAAGCCCTGGCCGCCGGGGAGACCTTAACGGGCCTGATAACGGCCACGGCGCTGGTATACCCTGACAGGAAGCTCTCCAGCGTTAAAGCCTCTTCCGTCACAAAGCGCATGAAAGACAAGCGCTTCGCCGCCTCAGTGGACCGCGGGATCATAATGGAGTGCGAGGCCGCCGGCCTTAAGCTGGAAGAATTTGTGGAGCTCTCGCTGTCCGCCATGAGGGGCATCTCTGCGGACCTGGGCTTGTAAGGCCTATAATATCAGTCAACCGGGGTTTCCGCCTGAGCCGGTTCGAGGACGGGAGGAAGGAGGAGGAAGTTATAGGCGCGGGCCATGGCCAGGCTGAGCCAGGGCAGGAAAACCAGGGTTTTAAGCGCCGCAGCGGCCACCGTCCAGGGCTTAAGGTCCAGGCTGACCGACGGGTTTTTCAGCCCGCCGGTGACCACATAGATGTCCGGAACCAGGACGTTGACCAGCATTATAAGGGTAAAAATTATGAAAAGGCGGCTTTTCCAGCCTTCGGTGAGCTTCGCGCTCAGCTCGAAGGATTCTTTTACCCCGGTCCTGCGGTCTACGACAGCGTATTCGCTGAAGAAGTAGGTCAGGTAGATTATAATGCCCGGGATTATCAGCAACAGGGCGCCGCCCATGGTCATGAAGCCGAGCCCCAGGCTGACGGCGAGCGCGCGGTGATAGATCGGGAAGGCGCTGAAGAGGTCCAGGAAGCGGGCCCCGCTTCCCCGGGCGATCTTTATATAGACCAGGTTCATCCCTGTAGCTACAGGGGTCAGCACAAAAAACATGTAGGGCATGGCGGCTAGAAGGGAATGGAAGCGCCCAATGAGGTAGAAGGAGCCGGCTGAAAGCGCGGCCTGCATTAAAAGTACCGGCAGGAGCAGCGGCAAGTTTGCCGTATAGTCCTCCCAGGCGCGGGTGAGCCAGGAGAGCGCTTCTTTGTCTTTTTCAGAATCTTCCATTTATTTAGCGACAGCTTCGGCGTAAAGGCTGCCGGCCCGGTAGGAGCTCCTTACCAGCGGCCCGGCCAGCACGGCCTTGAACCCGGCCGCCCTCGCCTTTTCTCCCCAATAAGCGAATTCCTCTGCGGTATAATATTTCTCTACGGCCCGGCGCTCTTTTGACGGGGCGAGGTATTGGCCCAGCGTGAGCAGGTCGCAGCCTTGCGCGGCCAGGTCCTCAAGGGCCTTCCGCAGCTCCTCCGGTTTCTCCCCAAGGCCCAGCATAATGCCGGACTTGGTGAGGATGTCCGGCCTGAGTTTTTTTGAATTGGCCAGCACACCCAGGGAACGTCCGTAATCGGCCCCGGCGCGGGCGCCGGCGTAGAGGCCGGAGACCATATCGAGGTTATGTCCCAGCACGTCCGGGCCGGAGCTCAGCACCGTTTCCAGCGCTTTAATGTCGCCCTTGAAGTCCGGTATAAGCGGCTCAGTCTTTATGCCGGGAGAGAGTTCTTTTATCAGGCGGTTGGTTTCGGCGAAATGGGAGGCTCCGCCGTCGGGAAGGTCGTCGCGGGCCGGAGAGGTGAAAACAACGTATTTCAGACCCCATTTTTGACAGAGCTCGGCCGCGCGGCGCGGCTCTCCCGGGTCCGGGGGCAGGGGTTCCGCTTTTTTTACGGCGCAGAAGCCGCAGCGGCGCGTGCAGATATCGCCTAGTATAAGGAAGGTGGCCGCCCCCTCCGAGAAGCACTTGCCTTTGTTGGGGCACCGCGCCTCGTCGCAAACCGTATGGAGACCGCGCTCCGCCAGCTCGCCGGCGGTACCGGAGGCGGCGGAGCCGCGCAGGTCGGCCTTGTTGCGGCGCACCTCGTCCACTATCCATTTCGGGAAGGTCATTAATCCGTAATTTTAAGGTGCAGCTCTTTCAGCTGTTTCTCGTCGATAATAGACGGGGCGTCGCTCATCAGGCAGGCGCCGCTGGTGGTCTTGGGGAAAGCTATGACGTCCCTGATGGAGTCGGTCCCGCAGATGAGGCCAATAAGCCTGTCGTAGCCGATGCCTATGCCGCCGTGCGGGGGCGCGCCCAGGTCCAGCGAGTTCACTATCATGCCGAAGCGGCGCTGCACCTGCTCCTTGTCATAGCCCATCAGGCCGAAGATCTTTTCCTGCATGGCGCGGCTGTGGTTGCGCACCGAGCCGGAGCCGAGTTCCACGCCGTTGAGCACCAGGTCGTACTGGCAGGAGAGCACGTTGCCGGGGTCGGTGTCCAGTTTTCCCTCTTCGCCGGGCAGCGGGGCGGTGAAAGGATTGTGGGTGAAGGTCCAATGTGGGCTCCCGGGGTCTTTCTCGAGCAGGGGGAAATGCCGCACCCAGAGGAAGGCCCGCTTTGCGGACTGCGCCGGCTTCAGGCGGGAGATAAGTTCGCTGCGGAGCGCCCCGAGGCAGGGCGCCGCTACCGCGGCCTTGTCGGCGGTTAGGAAGACGGCGTCGCCTTCGGCCACAGCGAGCAGGTCCTTAAGGGCGGCGAGTTCGGCGTCCGTCATGAACTTAAGCGTCGGGGATTCGAATTTTCCATCTTTGAAGCGCAGCCAGACCAGGCCTTTGGCGCCGCGGGCTTTTACCAGCTCGGTCAGGTTGTCCATATCTTTCCGGCTGAAGGCGGCGGCTTTTTCGCCTTTTATGGCGCGCACCACCCCGCCGCCGGCGAGGGCCTCGGAGAAAACCTTGAAGCCCGTGGTTTTGAAGAGCTCCGAGCAGTCCTTTATCTCCAGGGCGTAGCGCAGATCAGGCTTGTCGGAGCCGTATTTAAGCATCGCGTCGGAGTATTCCAGCTCGGGGAAAGGGGCTGAGATCTCTTCTCCCAGGTGGGCGAAGGCCGCTTTCATCATGCCTTCCACCACGCGGGCTATGTCCTGTTCGTCTACGAAGGACATCTCCAGGTCAATCTGCGTGTGCTCGGGCTGGCGGTCCGAGCGCAGCTCCTCGTCGCGGAAATTGCGGGCCAGCTGGAAGTAGCGGTCCATGCCGGACATCATCAGCACCTGCTTGAACTGCTGCGGGGACTGTGGCAGGGCGTAGAATTCTCCGGGGCTGTTGCGGGAGGGCACCACGAAGTCGCGCGCGCCCTCCGGTGTGGAGCGGGTGAGGAGCGGGGTTTCTATCTCGTTGAAATCCAGGCTGTATAGATAATTGCGCACTACCTGCGAAAGGCGGCTGCGGAGCACCATGTTCCCGGCCATGCGTGGCCGGCGTAGGTCGAGAAAGCGGTACTTAAGGCGCGTTTCCTCGGAGACACCGGCATGCTCGCTTAGTTCGAATGGCAGGGGCTGGGAAGGGTTGAGGACGGTTATTTCAGAGGCTTCTATCTCAATTTCTCCGGTGGGCATGTTCTTGTTAGCGTTGGTCCCGGGGCGCAGGGCGACTTTGCCGGTGACGCGCAGGACGTATTCGCTTTTGGCTTCCTCGGCGGTCTGGAAGACGGGGCTGCCTGGATTGGCCACTACCTGGGTGACGCCGTAGAGGTCGCGCAGGTTGATGAAGAGGACGCCGCCGTGGTTACGTTTCGTGTCGGTCCAGCCTGTCAGGGTTACAGTCCGGCCGGCATGAGCGGCGTTGAGCTCGCCGCAGGTATGCGTACGGAGGGCGGTGGCTTTTGAAGGGTTGTTGGTCATACCTTCAGAAGCTGTTTTAGGTGTAA
>CAMTWW010000263.1:0-1892 GCA_947085555.1 uncultured Elusimicrobia bacterium
CAGCCCGACGAGCAGGGTGGTCTTGCCGCCGGCCTTCGTAATCTTTTCGGCCGCGCCTTTCGAGAAGGAATGGGCGGTGACGTTGAGCGCCTTGGTGACTTCCCCGTTGCCGAGGACCTTAACCAGGGTGTCGTGCTTGATCAGCCTGCGCTTGAGCATATCGGCCGGGGTGACGGCGGCGCCGGCGGCGAAATTCTTCTCGAGCGAGGAGAGGTTCACCCACTCGTAGTGCTGGCGGAACTGCGCGTTGCTGAAGCCGCTCTTGGGGATGCGGCGCAGCAGCGGGGTCTGCCCGCCTTCGAAACCGACGGGCTTGGTGCCGCCGGAAGTGGAATGCTGGCCCTTCTGCCCGCGGGTGGAGGTCTGCCCGTGGCCCGATCCCTGGCCGGTGCCGAGGCGCTTGCGCTTGTGCGTGGAACCGTAATGGGGTTTAAGATTGTGAAGTGAGATCATAGTGTTTCTCCTGTTTGGAACGGGATCTTTAAAATAGCGGCGGTTTATTCCTTGCCGCGGATCTTCATTACTTCTTCTCTGCTCTTGAGGCGCTTGAGTGCGTCCAGGGTGGCGTAAACCGTGTTGAACGCGTTGCGCGTGCCGAGGTTCTTGGTGAGGATGTTCTTGACCCCGCCGGCTTCGAGCACGGCGCGTACGCCGCCGCCGGCGATCAGGCCGGTGCCGCCCACGGCGGGCTTCATCCAGACCTTGCCGGCGCCGAATTTGCCTTCGATCTCGTGCGGGATGGTGAAATTTTCGAGCGGGAACTGGAACATTTCCTTGCGGGCGCCGGCGGTGCCCTTCTGTATGGCGCCCTGCACCTCGTTGGATTTACCGAGGCCCACGCCGACCTTGCCGTTATTATCGCCTACCACGACGAGAGCGTTGAAAGAGAAGCGCTTGCCGCCCTTCACGACTTTCGTTACGCGGTTGACGACCACGGTCACGATCTTTTCCTCCCTGGCGTTGGTCAGGTCGAGTTCCATAGCCTCGCCGGGGGTCTTGCCCTGGGCGTTGAGTTCTTTGCTGGTTTTAAGCTGTTTCTGGTTTCTGAGCATTTTTTAGAGTCTCCCTTAGGCCGTTTGAAGGGCATAGCCCCTGTTACGGCATAGACATAGTCTAGAATTTCAGGCCGGCTTCGCGGGCGGCGTCTGCGAGGGCCTTGATGCGGCCGTGGTAGATCCTGCCGCCGCGGTCGAAGCAGACTTCTGTTACGCCCTTGGCTATGGCGCGTTTGGCGAGGAGGGCGCCGACCGTCTTGGCGGAGTCCACGCTCTTACCCGACTTGAACTTGCCCTTGAGCTCTTTCTCAAGACTGGAGGCGGCCGCGAGGGTCAGGCCCTTCTTGTCGTCCACTACCTGGGCGTAGATGTACTTGGCGCCCCGGTAGACGCTCAGCCTCAGCTTGTGTATGCCGTTGCCGAACAGGTTGTTCCTTGAGCGGATCTTGCGGAATTCATAGCGTTCTTGTTTGCTTATCATAATGTATCTCCCAGGATTAAGGATTAAGTGGTAAGGATTAAGTTTTTAATTTCTTGCCTTGTTATAACTTATTACTTAATCCTTAATCCTTACTATTTCTTGGCCGCGCCGCCGGCGGCGCCCGCGCTGGCGCCCGCCGCCGTCTTGCCGGCCTTGCGGATGATATGTTCGCCCTGGTATTTGATGCCGGTGCCCTTATAGGGTTCCGGGGGCTTGATGCGCTTGATCTGGGCGGCCAGGTTGCCTACAACTTCCCTGTCTATGCCCTTGATCGTAAGGACCACCTGCTTGGGGTCGAAGGACATCTTGATCCCGGCCGGTATGTCCACAATCACGGGGTGCGAGAAGCCCAACTGCATGGAGACGCGGTTGCCTTCTACGGCTCCCTTGAAACCTACGCCGCTGATCTCGATCAC
>CAMTWW010000264.1:0-2408 GCA_947085555.1 uncultured Elusimicrobia bacterium
ACCTGATAGGCGGCTACTGGGATATGCTGGCCGCGAAGCTGGCCACCAGGGATTCCAAGTCAATCGCCAGCGCCAAGTTCGGCGGTTATTACGTTGGCGCGATCATGAGCACCTCGGTAAGCCCGCGCGTACGCACCTTCTGGGGCTACAAGCGCAGCCAGCTCGACGCCAAACTTAAGTTCAAGCCCGGCCAGCAGCCTCAAATGCTGGGCGCCACGGTCAACAGTTTCGACACCGGCTTCAAAGACGATTTTTTTATAGCAGGCATTGAGACGCCGAGGAGCATCGGCAAACTGTGGAGCATACAGCTTAATTACGGCCTGAAGACGCAGACTTTTTCAAGCAAAGTGAGCTGGTACGGAAAATACTTTGAGCTTGGCCTTAATATCTACCCCGAGGGCGTGCTGGTAGTGCACCCCGTGTGGAATTTTCACCTGAATTTTTAAGGGATCAAAACGATGAAAAAAATATTCATAAGCGCTTTGATAGCGGCAGGCCTGGCCGGCAGGCTGTGCGCGGCCGTGGCGGAGGATTCAAAGATCTTCACGCCTTTCTTCGATATGACGTTTTCCCAGGCGGCTTTCCTGCCCTCCGAAGGCAATATCTTCAGCGGCGGGAACATGAACACCCAGGTGGGCCTGCTGGCCAAGGCCGCGGAGAGGCACCATCTCTTCGGCCTGTACAACTTCAACTACAGCGGCCAGGGCTTTACCCCGCAGGACTCCAAGCAGTTCACGGACAGGTCCATGTCGCACGGCTTCAACATAGAGTACCGCCGCATCCTCACGGACCGCATACGGTTACGCCCCGGCGTGGCGCTGACCAGGGAATACCGCCGCACCGGCGCCAACGAGGTCTGGAAGAACGGCCTCTATAATATGAACTCCGTCGGCGGCCAGCTGGCGGCCGATTATACCTTTGACGAGGAGAAGGGCGGCTACGTTACGTTGCAGTACCTGTTCAGGAACGTTAAGTTTCCCAACTACACGGACCTGCTCCGCGAATTCCAGAACGCGGGTAATACCGCGGAAACCTCCGGCGGCCTGCAGGACCAGGCGATGGGCCAGTTCAGCCTGCGGCCCAGCTGGAATAAGTTCTTCGGCGGGCTGACCTATACCGTGCAGAACTACAAGAACCAGAAAGTGGTGGCTAATACCGGCGTCTACGGGGATTCCAAACAGAAGGACACCGACACGGCGCTGGACTTCGGCTTCCAGCACACGCTCTGGATCTTTGAGCTGGCTCCGATGGTCTCCTACACCATGCATTCCTCGAATCAGAACTTCATGCTCTACAAGTTCCTGGGCGATACTAGCCCCCAGTTCGGCGAGAAGTATTATGACTTCAAGGAAATGGCCCTCAGCGTCCCGCTGGACCTGAATATCACCAGCAAGTGGGCCGTGGGCGGCGCCCTGAACATGACGCGGCGCGCCTATAACAAGCGCACCGCCCGCGACGCCGCAAATAACTTCACCACCGCCAAACAGATCAATACCATGACCACGCTGACGGGTTCCATACGCAAGCGCATAAACGAGGTGGCCATGGTCCGCCTGTTCGCCTCTTTCATCGTGGCCGGCTCGAACAATAAATTCGAGAAGTACCTGCCCTACAGCTACAGCGGCAACAGCTTCGGCCTGGCCTACCAGCTGTCGTACTAAAGCGCCGGGCTTTTGACCGCGCGCAGAGGCCCGTGAAAATAGGGACAGCGACCATTTATTTTAAAATAAATGGTCGCTGTCCCTATTTTCCCAATTCTCAGACGAGAAAAGCTATCATTACAACAATGTAGTGGCTAAGAGCCCAGAAAGGCAGGGAGAACAGCTAATGGAAGAGAAACTTTTCTGGATCGGGGTGCTGATGGGCGGGCATCTGTTCCTGTCCCATCATTTCAGGGAGAAGGGGAAATTCGGCCGCGATTCCCGGTTCACCCGGGCCTGGCACGTGCTTTTCGCCGCCCTGGTGTCTTTCACCGGCATGGTGCTGCTGACCGTCAGCCTGGATAACCGCCGCGGCGATGTGGTGACTTCCATGCTCTTCAGCGGCCGGCAGCTCGTTTACGGCGCGCTGGCGGCTCTCGCCGGCGCCTCCTACGCTTACTGGCGCTGCTTTTCCAGGAGAACGCCGGTGAAGGACGGGCTTAATACCGCCATAAAGGAGGACATGGAATGGTCCGAGACCATTTTCTCGGTCGTGCTCCTGGTCTCAGTGGTCATGTACCTGTTCATCCAGCCATTCAAAATACCGTCCGGCTCCATGGAGAAGACCTTCCTGATAGGGGACCATCTGTTCGTAAATAAGTTCATCTACGGCTTCCGCATTCCCTACACCAAAAAGAAGATCATAAAATTCAGCCGGGCGAAGCGGGGGGATATCGTGGTGTTCCAGTTCCCCTCCCTGGACCCGCG
>CAMTWW010000265.1:0-7343 GCA_947085555.1 uncultured Elusimicrobia bacterium
GGCGGGGGCTCTTCTGGCCGGCTTCCGCGTTGCTCGTCGCTTACATACCTGCTGGTATGCTCGCTCCTCGCGCCTTGAAGCCGGCCATAATCCCCCCCTTAATTGCAAAGATTTGGCTGGCCCACTACACTAGTCCTTCCACCGTCGGGGCTTTGGATAAACCATTTATTTGCCGCATAATACGCTTAAGGGGGGACCGGCAAAAAACTTCCGCGGGATTACAATCCGGGAACGGCATGGAATTTGAAAAACCTCTTTTCGCTTTCTGGTACGGCAGCCTGAGCGCGGTTTCTTTGCCGCTGGGGACCTTCGGGACCTGTCACCGCGCGGTTCCTATAGGGCCTACATAAATGTAGGCCCTTTTCCTTATATGTGCCGGGACCTATGCTCCTTATAATTTTGCGTAACAGACGCTAAAATATAATGGACAGACAGCGCGGCGGACCGTTATGTGAGGTAACTATATGAAAAGAGTATTCATGCTTGCGATAATGGCTTTATCTCCGGGGATGGTTTTGGCGGCGGACAATTCCGACCTAAGCGGGCTAGGGAAAACCGATGTTTCCGCTGTAGAGATGTCGGGCCTCCCCATCCCTGCCGCCCCCAGGAACAATAAAATAGTCGGCGGGGAGACCGCCGTTGAGGGCGAGTTCCCTTTCCTCGTTTCCCTGCAGGACCTGGCGGGGCATTTCTGCGGCGGCTCCCTGATAGCGAAAGACTGGGTGCTTACGGCCGAGCACTGCGTGACGGAAGGCGTAAATACCGTAGTTATAGGCCTCCACGACCTGCGGCAGACCGGCGGGACCGAGACTCACCGGGTAGACCGCATCGTCCCCCATCCCCTGCGCGGCTCAAGGGACTACGATTACGCCCTGCTGCACCTGGCCGGCGAGTCGAAGTTCGCTCCCATCGCCCTGAACAGGGAAGAGATAAAGGATAGCGTGCACATGGTCACCGCGGGATGGGGCGACACTGCGGAAGCGGGCGGCATGCAGGAAAACTTTCTGCAGAAAGTGACCGTCCCTTTCGTTTCCGCGGACAGGTGTGCGGCCGCCTACCCGGGCATGATAACGGACCGCATGATCTGCGCCGGTTATGACGAAGGCGGCAAGGACTCCTGCCAGGGCGACAGCGGCGGTCCCCTTTTCATCGGCTCCGGCGCGGAGAGGACCCTCGCAGGCGTGGTGAGCTGGGGCAAAGGCTGCGCCCGGCCGAACTACTACGGCGTCTACGCTAAAGTCAACGCAGTGACCGACTGGATAGACAGCACTATAAAAAAATAATCTTCACCGGCCGGCCGAAACAAAATAAGCGGGCGGAGCTTTGAGGCTCCGCCCGGTTTTATGTGATAGGGCTGCTCCGCGCTAACGGCCGGGTGGCAGTCTGGGAGGGGGGGGAGGGTTCGGGTTCATCGGGCGTTCCGGGGAGGCTTTGGCGATCTGTTTCCGGACCTCGGCCATGAGGACCTCGGGGTCGGTGGGCTTCCTCAAGGCGGAGACGTTGATCATCTTGCTCAGGTCGCCTAGGGTTTCCGGCTTGCCGGTGGAGAAGATTATCGGGACCAGGTCGTTCCGGGCGCGCAGGGTCTCGTAGACGAAGACGCCGCCGCCGCCGGGGATGTTCAGGTCCTGCAGGATCGCATCGGCCTTGAATTCTCGCTGGGCGTCTATCGCGCCGGGGGCCGTCTCTGCCGTGCGCACTTCAAAGCCCGCGTCCTCAAAAAATTCCCTGGAAAATTCCACTATAGCCGGGATATCGTCCACCACAAGTATTTTAGGCATTTACTTTATTATGATACCGCAAAATTAAAAGAGGGCAGGGCTTTCGGCCCCGCCCTCTCTTTAGACCAGGCCCTGGGCCATCATGGCTTCGGCTACTTTCTTGAAGCCGGCTATGTTGGCGCCGGCCACGTAGTTGCCGGGGATGCCGGCCTCGTTTGCGGCCGTCACGCAGGCGCTATGGATATTCACCATGATGCCGTGCAGGTGCTTGTCCACCTCTTCGGCGGACCAGCTCATGCGCAGGCTGTTCTGGCTCATTTCCAAGCCGGAAGTGGCCACGCCGCCGTCGTTGGAAGCCTTGCCGGGGGCGAACAGGACCTTCGCGTTCTGGAAGGCGGCCACGGCCTCGGGAGTGCAGGGCATGTTCGCGCCCTCGGTCACGCAGGTCACGCCGTTATTTATCAGCCTGGCCGCGTCGTTCTCGTTAAGCTCGTTCTGGGTGGCGCAGGGCAGGGCCACGTCGACTTTGACTTCCCAGGGGCGCTTTCCGGAGTGGAATTGGGCGCCGAACTTCTCGGCGTACGGAGCCACGATGTCCTGGCCGGTGGCGCGCAGCTCAAGCATATATTCCCACTTGTCGCCCTTTATGCCGTCCTTGTCGTAAATGTAACCGTCCGGGCCGGAGATGGCGACCACCTGGCCGCCCAGATCGTTGACCTTCTTCACCGCGCCCCAGGCCACGTTGCCGAAGCCGGAGACGGCCACGACCTTGCCCTTGAGGTCGGCGCCCTTGGTCTTCAACTGCTCCTGGCAGAAGTAGACCACGCCGAAGCCGGTGGCTTCGGGGCGGATCAGCGAGCCGCCCCAGGCGAGGCCCTTGCCGGCCAGCACGCCGGTGAATTCGTTCCTCCGCCGCTTGTACTGGCCGAACATATAGCCGATCTCCCGGCCGCCCACGCCGATGTCGCCGGCCGGCACGTCCGTGTTGGGACCGATATGGCGGAACAGTTCGGACATGAAACTCTGGCAGAAGCGCATCACTTCGGAGTCGCTCTTTCCCTTGGGATCGAAGTCCGAGCCGCCCTTGCCGCCGCCCATGGGGAGGGTGGTCAGGGAGTTCTTGAAGATCTGCTCGAAGCCCAGGAATTTCAGGATGCTCAGGTTAACGGAGGGGTGGAAGCGCAGGCCGCCTTTATAGGGCCCTATGGCGCTGTTGAATTCCACGCGGAAACCGCGGTTGACCTGGTAGTTGCCGTTGTCGTCCTGCCACGGCACGCGGAAAGTTACGGTCCGCTCGGGCTCGACTATTCTATCGAGTATTTTGGCCTTGATATATTCGGGGTGCTTCTCGATCACGGGGATGAGGGTTTCGAGGACTTCCTTGACCGCCTGGTGGAATTCTTTCTCGCCGGGGTTTTTGTTGATCACATGGGTCATCAGACCAGCGACGTAATCGTGCGCGGACTTCCTGCCTTTTTCCGTTACCGCTGAGGTTGTAGACATAAGTTCCTTCCTTTGGCTTGATTTTTCCGGCTGAAAAACGGGAAACGGACTGAAATCCCATATCTCCATATTACAAACCTAAATATGGGTTGTCAACACAGCGTCAAAAGCCGAATATCCCGCTTTTGACGGCGGGATATTCGGCGCTTGCGGCATGGCAACCGGGTGATTGATAATCTGCATTCCCTTCGGTTTCAGCATGTGACTTAAGTTAGTTAATATTCTATACTCTATGTACTGTCACTGCGGACGCTATGAAAAAATTTATTTTTATCTGCGCGGCCTTGCTTTCGGCTTTGCCCCGCTGCGCCTTAGCCGGTGAATTCAAGGACAAAGGAGAATTCATCGCCGCTGATTTCCCTTCCGGCTGGGCCGCCGGCAAGACCGACGATCCCGCCGTCAGCCTGAGGCTGGAGAAAGGCAAGTCTTTTTTTGAATTCTCCAGGCAGGATTCGGAGCTGGGCGACTATTACCTTAAAGCCCGCGTCAAAGAGCAGGTGGATTCGCTGCGCGGCAAGGGCAACCAGCTCTCCGGGGACATAAAATCCGTCAGTCTCCACGGCGTTTCCGTCGCCTATTACACTTCCTACGAGTCCATGGGCGCGGACGGCTATATAGCCTTCCTTACCTATAACGGCGTTTCCTACGCAGTTTCGGCGCGCGGCCTCCCCGACTCCGACTTCCGCGCCGTGCTCTCCAGCGTGAGGAAGCCCGGAGAAAAAATAGAGCCGCCCTTGCCCAGGAAGATCAAAGTGGTGCGCGTAAAAAAACAGAAGGACGAAGATGAGGACCTTTTAAAACCCGAGATCACTGCCGCCTCGACCGCGGCCGGTTCCATGGATTCGATCCTGAGCGCCTTTGTCGCCCCGGCCGGCACCGCCCCGGTCGTCGAGGCCTCCGCCCGGCCCGTGGCGCCCACCGCGGGCGAGGCGGCGCGCAGTTTCTTATCCGAACTGGCGAAAAAGCAGGAGGCCGACGCTATGTCTCCCTATATCCCCCGCAAGCCGCTGCCGCTCGCTCTCTGGGCGGCGCTGATAGGCCTCTGGGTGGCCGGTTCCTTCGCGGCGAGATTGGCGGCGGCCGCCTATGCCAACCCCAAGCTGCCTCCGCCGCCTGCGGATGTGCCTCCTGACTTCTTTTTCCCTTTCGTGATCTCCAAGTTTTCCACGGCCAAGGATGTTACTTACAACGTGCTCACCAGGCAGCGGCAACTGCTGCAGGCGGACTTCCCCCACGAGCACGAGCTCTATGTGGCCGGTTCCGTTTACGGCTGCGTTTTCTTCCATGTCGTCTGGAGCCTGCTCGCTTTCATAGGCCGCGGCGACGCCGTGACCAACGCCCTCGTAAAGTTCCCGCTGCTCGGCCGCGCCTTAGCTTCGCTGCCGGAAATCTTCTTCATCGTCCCTTTTATCATCGGGCTGGCCATCTACTTTGCCAGGGAGCGCGCGCTGCAGGTTTTCGACGCGCAGTCCGCCCCGGTGATGGCCGTGCATCCTGAAACTAAATACTACGCCCTGATCAGGGACGGCTCCGGCAAAGAAGTGGCCCGCCTTGTGAGTAAGGGGACCTTCCTGAACCGCTGCTGGGAATTCGTGGACACCGATAACATGGTGGTGTTCTCCATCCGCGACGATTTCCCCAGGGGCCTCCTGCTGCGCAAGCTCTTCGGGAACCTGAGCGGGACGCTGCGCTCGCATTACGGCATCTTCGCGCAGGACAGGCGCGCCGGTTTTGTCTTCCTCGACCCGTCCTCGGCTGACCGCTTCCAGATACATATGGACTTCGCCTTCGCCCGCCTCGGCCACCCGGCCCAGATCCTGGCGGCCGTGCTATACGTGATCTCCAGGGAAAAAGACCCGATTTACCCGTCGCCGTTCTGACGGCTTTTACTATGTCCACTGAAATTTTATTCGGGATAAACACGGCTGAGGAGATTCTTAAGGCCGGCAGGCGCAGGGTTCTGCGGCTGGTGATCTCGCGCAATGAGAAGAACCAGCGCGTGACCGGCCTGGCGGCCCTGGCCCGCAAGGCCGGGGTGAGGATAGATTTCTGCGATCAGCGCACTATAGAGAAGCTGGCCGCCGGCGGGCATCACCAGGGGGTAATCATCGAGACCGAACCGTTGGGCAAGGTGGACGTGGACGAGGCTATCGGGCTGGAGAAGGACCTGAAGAAAACGGTCTGGGCCGGCCTGGACGGGATAACCGACCCGATGAACCTGGGCGCTATAATAAGGTCGGCGGCCTGCCTGGGCGTGTCCACGGTGATACTCCCCGAGCGCCGCTCCGCCGGGCTTACTCCCACGGCCCATAAAGCCGCCTCCGGCGCCCTGGAGCGCATCAATATCATCGAGGTGGTGAACCTTAACCAGACCATCATCAAGCTGAAGGAAAAAGGTTTCTGGATCTACGGCATGGCTATGGGCGGCCAGCCGCTCCCCAGTGTTGAGTTCACCCTTCCCGCTTTCATAATCATAGGCTCCGAAGGCGAAGGCCTGCGCCAAAAAACGCGCGAACACTGCGACGCCATAGTCTCCATCCCCCAGAAAGGCGGCGTGGAAAGCCTCAATGCCGGCAACGCCGCCGCCGTAGTCTTCTACGAGCTCTCCAAGAAAATATAAAAGAGCAACGCGGGCCCTTGCCCGCGCTGTCTCCCTCAAAATCCGGAGCGGAAGGCAACCGTCTATAAGGTGTTCCGCTCCGAAAATATTATAGCAGATATTTTTTAATTGTCAAGGGGGAGCCGCTTGACATGTCAAGGCCTGAGAATAAACAGGTACAGCTCGCCGGGGGCTTTCATGGCGGAGGCCTCAGTTTCGGCTGTCGGGCCCGTACCCCAGTAGAGGTCCACCCGCCCGGGGCCGCGTATAGCCGAGCCGGTATCGTGGGTGGAAATGAAGCGGTTGAACTCCTTGAAGCCCAGCCCTGCGCCCTGCGCGACAGGCCGTTTTGACTTAAGCAGGCCGAACAGGCCAAGCGGCACATATTTCGGGTCTACCGCTATGGACCGCCCCGCGGTGAGCGCGCGGCCTATGGCGCCGTAGGGCAGGCCGTCCTTCGGGCGCTGCTTGAAAAATATATACCGGGGGTTGAGGTCGGCCAGGCGCTCCTCGCGCGGCCCCTGTGCGGACAGGTACTTGATAAAATCCTTGAAAGACATGCCCGGGACCTCGCCGCAGTCTATCAGTATTTTCTGTACGCTGCGGAAAGGGTGCCCGTTCGCCCCGTCGAAGCCGGCCCTGAGATAATCACCGTCCGGGAAACGCAGAATGCCGGAGCCCTGTATCTGCAGCAGCATTATCTGTGAAGGGTGCGCCGACCAGACCAGTTCCAGGCCCTGCCCTGAAAGTTCCCCTGCGTGTATCTCGGCCCTGGAATAGTGCCGGACCAGTTTCCCTGCCTCATCGTAGCGGCCGTAGTCGAAATCCGCGCCCATAGCCGGAGTGGTCCTTACCAGGTCCGCCGGTTTTAGGTGTATCGCGTATTTGTGAGCTTCATCCGGAGTCTTCGTGACCGCTATCTCCGCCTCGTAATAGCCTGTGATAACCGTTTTGCCGGTGCCGTCGTCCGCCGAGGCGCGGTAGACCTTAAACCGGCTCTTTAGCGCTCTAAGCAGCTCTTCTGCCGGCATAGCGGCGGAAAAAACGTCCAGCAGGGCTTTAATGGTGGCGCGCAGGCGCGGCGCGTTATAGGAGTCCGGGCCTATCTGTATTCTTGCGGAATCCGGGCGCGAGTTCCAGTAGTCTAGGTCTGTCTTCAGGATCTCGAGGATGCCGGCGCGCTCCAAGTCGTCGGCGGGAAGCGGCAGGTTCGCGCCGTCGACTTCCGACACTTCCTTCACCGCCGGGGCGTCACTGTAGCCTGCGCCGGCCTTGATAGCGTTCAGCTTTGGGCAGGCGTCCAGCGTATCGGCAGGCTGGCCGGCGGAGGGGATAACTATCTCCGCGCGCTGCGAAGCGTACCAAGGGGCCTGGCAGAAAGCGGCCGCCGGTATAAGGATAAATAATATAAGCGCGGATAGCTGCATATAGGGAATACTACATAAAGTAATCCTGCAGTTCAAGATAGTTTTCATTGGAGAAGTCAGGGAACAGAATTATTCCGCAGGATTCCCCGCGGA
>CAMTWW010000266.1:0-2342 GCA_947085555.1 uncultured Elusimicrobia bacterium
GCCGTTTTGCGGGCACGGCCCAGATAGTAGTCCGCCGCTTTCTGCTTTACCATGCCGCAGCCGGAAAAAACCAGCGCCGCTAAAAGCAAAGCGGCCGGCCTGGAAGTTCTCATTTAAATCCCCGTCCAGTCCAGAATGATCTTCCCCGATTTCCCCGAGGACATTATCTCGAAGCCTTCCCTGAAATCCTGCGCCGGAAAACGGTGCGTTATCACCGGCTTTATGTCCAGGCCGCTGGTCAGCATCGCGCACATCTTGTACCAGGTCTCGAACATCTCCCGGCCATAGATCCCCTTCAGGAACAGGGCCTTGAAAATGACCTGGTTCCACGGAATAGTAGTATTCGCCGGCAGTATCCCCAGCAGCGAAATATGCGCGCCCATCTTCACCGCCGCTATCATGTCGTTAAAGGCCTGCGGGTTGCCGCTCATCTCCAGCCCAACGTCGAAGCCCTCCGTCATCCCCAGCTTCTTCATCACGTCCGGCAGTTTCTCCGTGCGGGAGTCCACCACGTTCTTCAGCCCCAGCTTGCGGGCCAGGCCCATCCGGTACTCGTTCACATCGGTAATCACAACATGGCGCGCCCCCACATGGTTGGCGATCGCGCCCGCCATTATGCCTATGGGCCCCGCGCCCGTGATCAGCACGTCCTCGCCTATCATATCGAAGGATAAGGCCGTATGCACCGCGTTCCCCAGCGGGTCCAGGATGGCAGCCTCGTCGTCGGAAACCCCTTCGGGTATGGAAAAAACGTTCTCGGCCGGTATGGCTAGGTATTCGGCGAAACAGCCGGGGCGGTTCACGCCCACGCCCTTAGTGTTTATACAGAGGTGGCGGTGGCCGGCCTTGCAGTTGCGGCAGTGGCCGCAGACCAGATGACCCTCGCCGGAGACCCGCTCACCCACGAAGTGCCCCTGCACGAACTTACCCAGCCCGGCTATCTCCCCCACGAACTCGTGGCCCACGTGCATCGGCACGGGTATCGTCTTCCGCGCCCAGTCGTCCCACTGGTAAATATGTATGTCTGTTCCGCAGATGGCCGTCTTCCTTATCTTTATAAGGACATCGTTGCCGCCTGGCACCGGCTTGGGCACATCCTGCAGCCACAGGCCTTTTTCGGCTTTAGCTTTCACAAGGGCTTTCATGCAGGTCCTCCTGAAATTCAACGCTGGCCGGCAGCGGGCCGCCAAAAAGATTATATAAAACTAAAACGCCGGGGACGGATTTTAAACGCCCGCGGCCTCTTTAAAGAAAAATCAAAAATGATAATATTTGACTAATGCGCGCGTTTTTACCCCTACTCCTCCTCCCCGCCCTGGCGCTCCCGGCCCGCGCCGGAACGGCTTCCGTCTACTATTTCGACCACGACTACCGCATAACCTTCGACCTCGCCCAGACCGTAGAGGAGATCATCAACTCCACCACGGCCATCAAGCCGGAAAGCTCTTCCACAGCCATAACCTACACGAACGGGAACAGGTTCCTACTGGAAGGCCCGGAGGCCCTCGGCGCGGACGAGCTTAACCGGACTACGGACTACGCCTTTGAAAGTTCCGTCGAGGTTATCGCCGGCGGCCACTCTATACTCCTCCCGCCACAGGACCTGTTGGAGAAGGTCTTCTCCGATATAGAGTACTCCGTAAGCGCTGATTTCAGCGTCGAGCGCCTGCCGGCTAAGATAATGACCGGCCTCTCCCCGTCTGGCATGAAGTTCAGTGCCCTTTACATCCCTTCCAGGGCGGAAACCGCCCTGTGGGAACCCACCATTAAAATTGAGAACCGCGCCGTCATGGACGGCCGCCCGCTGGTCTTTACCGGGATCTCCATTCCCATGGGCCTCAACGGGCTTCCCAGGAAGATGATAGAGGACTCCTCCGATAAAAGCTCCGGAGCGCTGCTCAGCCTGGGCGCCGGCGGCCAACTGGCCGGAGCCGTGCTTAATACCGGCCCCTCCAAGACTCTGGACTATATGGCCGCCACGGGAACCGACATAGCCGCGCTCAAGCCGGATGACCTCGGGAATTTCTGGCGCTGGTCCAGGGACGGTCTCCTCAAGACCTCCTCCTCCACGGTGGAGCTCATCTGCTCCAATCTCAAAGTGTCGGACCCGGAACTTGCGCGCTTCATAAAACCATACGCCCTGCGCAAAATAGGCGGCGTGACCGTGGGTTTTATCTCGCTTATCCCCTCGAATTCGGCCATACTGGCGGACCTGGCCGGGGCTCCCTTTACCATAGAGGACCCGAAGGACGAAAGGACCCTCAACGCTCTTATAAACACCCTACGCGGAGAGCACAAGGCGAAGGTCGTAGTGGCGGTCTCCTTCCTTAAACGCGAAGAGC
>CAMTWW010000267.1:0-4796 GCA_947085555.1 uncultured Elusimicrobia bacterium
GCGGCGCTTTCCGGCCTGCTGGGCGACGCGGCGCTGCGCGCCAGGCTCGCGGCCGGGGCCGCCGCCACCGACCTCCGGGAATTCGACATAGACTGCATGGTGCGGCAGCAGGAAGAGCTGTACGCGGAACTGCTCGAAAAAAAAGGAGCCTTATGACCCCCGTGCTCTCCGCCGTGATCCCCGTCTTCAACGAGCGGGAAAATCTTCCGGGCTTCAAAGCCGAGCTCTGCGCCGCGCTGGCCGGGATGAAGCTGCCGCACGAGGTCATCTGGGTAGACGACGGCAGCACGGACGGTTCCTTCCGGGAGCTGTCCAGGTTCGCCGCGGAGCCGGGACAGCGGGCGCTGAGGCTTTCCAAGAATTACGGCCAGACCGCAGCGCTGGCCGCCGGCATCGCGGCGGCCAGCGGCGAATGGATAGTCACCATCGACGCCGACGGGCAGAACGACCCGGAGGATATCCCGCGCCTTTTCGCCGCCGCCGCGGGCGGAGCCGACGTGGTAAGCGGCTGGCGCATGAAGAGGCGCGACCCGCTCTTCTCCCGCATCCTCCCTTCCCGCGCCGCCAACTTCATAATCTCCGCCGTCACCGGCGTCAAGCTTCACGATTTCGGCTGCACCCTCAAGATATACCGCGCCTCCATGCTGAAGGCTGTCGACCTTTACGGGGAAATGCACCGCTTCCTGCCCGCTATACTCGGCTATGCCGGCGCCTCGGTAACGGAGCTGGTAGTGAACCACAGGCCGCGCAAGGCGGGGAAGTCCAAATACGGAATAGCGCGCACCTTCAAGGTCGTTCTGGACCTCCTCACGGTAAAATTCATGGGCGATTTTATTACCAAGCCGATCTACCTCTTCGGCGGTCTGAGCCTCTCGCTGCTCGCCTCGTCGGGTCTGATGGCGGCCTGGACCCTGTATAACAAGTTCTTCAACGGCATCTTCGTCAAGGATCAGCCTCTTTTCCTGGTAGCCATCTTCTTCGCGCTGGTGGCGGTGCAGTTCGCTTTCATGGGCCTGCTGGCTGAGGTGCTGATACGCACCTACCACCGCGCCAACCGCCGGCCGCCCTACGCCATAGCCGAAAAACTCAACTGCGGCTAAAGGCCGCCGTTCCGACAGCCCTGCGGCAAGCATTGACTATTCCCCGGATAGTTGATATCTTATTATTCCTATGCAGGAAAACAGCCCGTTGATCTTCAGATATCTGGACATAATAGGGGAAGACGGCCTCCAGGCCGGGCTGGAGCCCGCCGCGGCTGATTACGCGGACCTCTTTGATAAGCCCGTTTACCTGAAAAAAGTCAGCCTCGAACTGAATTTCACCGTCGGGCCGGACTCAATATTTCTCAAGGGGAAGGTCGGCGCCGAACTGGAGCTGGTCTGCGCCCGCTGCGCGGAGCCGCTGGTCAGACATTTCGAGGACTCTTTTGACGAGGTATACCCGGATACGGTAGAATATGTTGATACGCGCGAAGTTATAAGAGAAACAGTAGGTGTCCTCGCGCCTATAAAAGTTTTGTGTTCAGACAGCTGCAAAGGGCGCTGCCTGGTCTGCGGAATCAACCGCAACAACCACGTCTGCGCCTGTAAATCCGGGAAAGCGAACGCCTTCGACGGCCTTAAGGGGCTGAAGCTGCCGAAGCAGGGCAAGCCCGAACAGAAAGATATCTAAGTCTAATAACGAGGTGCTGCTATGCCTAATCCTAAACGAAAACATACTCCGATGCGCAGGGACAAGCGCCGCTCGCAGAACTGGAAGCTGGAGGTAAAATCCCTCTCGGCCTGCGGCCAGTGCGGAGCCCTCCGCCTGCCCCACCGCGTCTGCCCTTCCTGCGGCTTCTACAACGGCAAAATCGAAGTCGCCAGGAAAGTCAAAAAAACCGAAGAAGGCAAAGAGCAGAAATAAGCGCCGGGACCAACGATGCGAATAGCGCTTGACGCTCACGGCGGGGACCTTGGCCTTAAACCGAACGTTGAAGGGGCTTTGCTCGCCGCAAAAAAACTGGGCCACGAGGTTATCCTCGTGGGAAGGGACCCCGAGATCCGGGAGGAACTGCGCCGCCTGGGAGCCGAGGATCCCGACAAGATCTCCATAGTCCACGCCCCGCAGACGGTGGAGATGGGCGGCGACCCCGTAGCCGAATGCCGCTCCAAGCCGGACTCCTCCCTCATGGTGGGGGCCGGACTCGTGCACGAGGGGAAGGCGGACGCCTTCATCTCGGCCGGGAACTCCGGCGCCATTATGGTGGCCGCCCTGCTCAAACTCAAGCGGATACCCGGGGTCATACGCCCCGCGATCGCCGCCCCGCTCCCGACGTTCAGGGGCACGACCCTGCTGCTCGACGCAGGGGGCAACATGGACTGCAAGCCCTGGCACCTAGCCCAGTTCGCGGTGATGGGCTCGATCTACATGAAGTCCCTCTTCAAAATAGAGAATCCTTCGGTGGGACTGCTCTCCATAGGAGAGGAGGAAACCAAGGGCAACGCCCTGGTGCAGGAAACCCTGCCGCTGATCAAGAATATGGGGCTGAACTTCCACGGCCCGGTGGAGGGCCGCGATATACCGGAAGGCCTCACCGACGTAGTGGTAACCGACGGTTTCGACGGGAACGTGGCGCTGAAACTTTACGAGGGAGCGGCCAAGGTGGTTTTTAAAATGCTCAAAGAGCAGATAATGCGCAAGTTCACCTACAAGATAGGCGCCATGCTGATGCGCAAGGTTTTCACCGAGCTGAAGATCAAGATGAGCGTGGATATTTACGGGGGAGCGCCCCTGCTGGGCGTTAACGGCGTGGTGCTGGTCTGCCATGGCCGCGTTACACCCAACGCTATTTTCAACGCCGTGCGCGTCAGCGCGGACCTGGCCGCCGCCGGCATGGTCACGCACATAAAGAAACAGATGGAGCAGGTAAAGGACAGGATCACGGCCGCCGAACATGTTAAGGAAAGGAGTTCGCTCCGCCAGGAGCAGGAATGAAGCGCCTCGAAGGAAAAACCGCCCTTATAACCGGCTCGGCCCGCGGCATAGGCTTCGAGATTGCGGCGGCTTTCGCGGCCGAGGGGGCCTCGGTGGCAGTCGCCGACCTGTCACAGCAGGACTCCGCGGCGGCCGCGGCGGACATAGCCTCGAAAACCGGGGCGAAGACCCTGGGCCTGGCGCTGGACGTTTCGAAAGAGGCCGACTGTGAAAAGGCCGTGGAAGAAACCGTGAAGGCTTTCGGGAAAGTGGATATACTCGTCAACAACGCCGGCATTACGAAGGACAACCTGGTGCTGCGCATGAAGGAAACGGATTTCGACGCGGTAATGAACGTAAACCTGAAGGGCGCCTTCCTTATGGCCAAGGCGGCCGCCAGGCTTATGCTTAAGGCGCGCGCCGGCCGCATTATAAATATTTCCTCGGTAGTCGGACAGAGCGGTCAGGCCGGCCAGGCGAACTACTCCGCCTCGAAGGCCGGGCTCATAGGGCTCACCAAGTCGCTGGCGCGGGAATTCGCGCCCAGGCAGGTGCTGGTGAACGCGGTAGCCCCCGGCTTCATCCGCACCCGGATGACCGAGGGCCTGAAGGAAGAGGCCAGGGCGAGGATCTCGGAACTTATACCGCTGGGGCGCATGGGCGAGCCCGGGGACGTGGCAAAAGCGGTCCTGTTCCTGGCCGGCGAAGACTCCGGCTATATCACCGGCCAGGTGCTGTCGGTGAACGGCGGGCTGTACATGTAATTTTGGCGGAGCAACAATACTCAGCAGGAGGGTAATGAAATGGCAGTCACTGAAAACCTTGAAGAAAGAGTTAAGAAAATAATAATCGAGCAGCTGGCCGTAGATTCGGCCGAAGTCACCCCGCAGGCCCAGTTCGTGCAGGACCTCGGCGCCGACTCCCTCGACACCGTCGAGCTGGTGATGGCCCTCGAGGAAGAATTCGACATCGAGATCCCGGACGAGGACGCCGAAAAGATAAAGACCGTAGGCGAAGCCGTGCGCTACATCACCGAAAAGTCCGGCAAGAAAGACTAAGGGACATGCGAAATTGGAGAGCGAATTACTGAATTGCGAATTGCCGCGAATTAATTCGTTCAATTCATGGTTCATTCGCATGGCTTCGTTCGTCTGATTATTCGCATGATGCATTCACATAGAAAATGTCTTCTCTTGAGGAAGTAATAGGATATAAGTTCAGGGACAGGGAGCTGCTGGCGGAGGCCCTCACCCACAAGTCGCACGCGACCGAGAGGGGCGGCCTCCGGCACAATGAGCGCCTTGAATTCCTGGGCGACAGCGTTCTGGGCCTCGTGGTCTCCTATTATCTTTTCCTTAAGCACCCCTCGGAGAACGAGGGGTTTCTTTCAAAAGGCAAATCCGCGATAGTTTCCAGAGCCAACCTCGCCCGCTGGGCGGAACTCATCAAACTCGGCCACCACATCAATCTGGGCGCGGGCGAGCACCTGAGCGGCGGCAGCAAGCGCCACAGCATACTGGCCAACGCCATGGAGGCCGTGCTCGGCGCCGTCTACCTGGACGTCGGGCTGCCACAGGCTGAGAAACTGGTCATCCCCTGGCTGGAAAGCCAGGCCCCGGAACTCCTCGACATAGACCACAAAAGCCTCCTCCAGGAAATAATACAGAAGACCCATAAGCGCCCGCCCGACTATGAGGTGCTGAGCGAGGCCGGCCCGGAGCACCAGAAACTTTTCACCATACGGGTCTGCCTGGGCAAAAAAACCCTCGGGCTGGGTTCCGGCAAGAACAAAAAGGAAGCCCATCAGGCCGCGGCGAGGAACGCCCTAGATTATCTCGGCA
>CAMTWW010000268.1:0-4342 GCA_947085555.1 uncultured Elusimicrobia bacterium
ATACTATATATATACACCAGATACAAGAATAAAAATAGCGGGGGCGGCAAACCCACCGCTGGCAGCAGATTTTACGCCGGTCACACCGGCGGTAGTTACGAAAATGAAACCTTATGGCAAAACTTCAGATACGTTGCCGTGTTAAGAGTCATGGCTCGGTTTAATCCCGGCTTTAAAGGCTTCGTGATATGTTAACTTCCGGCCTGCAGAACGGACGCGGTTGCGAGCGGTGGAGTTCCTTTATAAATCGGAGTCCCTTACGCGGCCCACCGCCGCGCAAAGCCGCGCCGCCCGCCCGCCAAAGGCGGGCCGGTTCGTGGGGCCGCCGGACCGCATCCCTATCCCCCACCCCTGCGCGGCCGCTCGCCCCCCTTCCCGCTTTCGGCGGTAAGGCCCGCGCCAACAACCGCGGCCTTGCGGGAATAATATTCAGACGAATGCTGTATAAGGTATATGAGGTATCTTCAAATAAACACTACTCCAATAAACTAAAAACTCACGCCTGTGAAGAGTCCAATGGTGCTCCACTCCACTTTAATAGAGGGATTCTCACCTGTCTTATATTTCGCGCTGGGAAAACCGGCATATCTCAGGCCGAAGTCTACATTCATCTTATCTGAAGCCTTATATCCCAAGCCGGCTGTGAGTTCCCAAGTGATTCCGGAATAACTTGATGTTGGGGTTTGGTGGACCCAATTTTACCAACTTCGGGACATGGCAGATCCCGAAATACCGTCAAAAACAGCTGCTATGTACGACTCTGGGACACTATTAAGTGATTGTTCTTTTTTCCAGAATGCTAAAAATCAAGACCTGACCCCAATTCACAGCAAAACATTAAGTTTCTTTAAAACTTCCGACAAGGTCGCCCCGGGGATACGGCAACAGAATTGGGCGCCCCGAGCTTGCCAGTCGAGACTTTTTACCTGATCCGACAGAATGACTCCGGAGGCTTTTAGGCCGGAGGGAAGAGGAACTTCAAAAGGATATCCTTTGATTTGAGAAGTTACTGGGCAGAAGAGGGCCAGGCCCGCTTTCCGGTTATAGGGCCCGGGAGACAGAGCCAGAGCGGGCCTGTGGCCGGCCTGTTCATGCCCGGCCTGGGGAGCAAAGGAAAGCCAGACCACGTCACCACGTTTCGGGCAGTAGGGGCGCGTTACCATACTTCCCGGCCGGCCGCGCCATCAGTATTACGCTCAGAGTGCCGGTTAGTTTTGGTGATGCCTTTGAGCATCTGCGTTAGAGAGAGCCTGGATTGCCTTTTGGGCTTCACAACCATCCCGCCTTCAATTATCGCCACATCAACCATTGAACCCTGATGCAAATGAATATCCCTGGCCAGCGCGCTCGGAATGCGCAGCGCCAGGCTGTTTCCCCATTTTTGGACTATTGTTGTCATAACGTCCTCCAGATGTATCTACTTTGAGTATACATTCCCCTTGGGAGATTGTCAAGGAGGGATGGGGTCAGGTCTTTAGTGCGCCGAGTAAATGTATTAGGTCTTGCCGGTGACCTGTCGGTCCAAGTTGGAAGGGCAGGAAGTCCGGCTTGGGCAAAGGTCAGCAACCAGCCCAACATTAAATCCCACGCGCGGGGCGGTAACAAACTGCGCGAAGCTGGGAGGCAAGAGGTATCAGGCTACAACGCAAGTGAAGGTATGGAGCCCCGAAATTGACACATGTCGGAGGTTGACTCAGTTAAAGAATGAGGAAAACAGCATTCTCAAGCCCGGCAATAAGTGCGAGGGTTTGAGAGCCCGACGGGGTCGGAGGCCGTTGCATGATACCACAAGGAGCTAATATGGACTCGGGAGAGCCGACGCATTCCCATAATGAATGCCGCGACAAGCCTATAAACGGCAAGGAGCGGCAAGAAATTGTGCGTCGGCAGTCGGACTATTCCGTAGTATCTGAGAAGCCCGTGAAAACGGGTGGAGAGAAGGGAATAGCAGGAACACGGTGTGGCGCAAGGGAAACATTCGCCGGACACAGAACCGGAGAGCGGATGTCAACGAAACTCGCGTCAATAACTCAGCGGGCAAGGGAGAATCCGAAGCAGGTGTTTATTGCGTTAGCGCATATGCTCAGCGAGGATTCCCTCGAAGAAAGTTTCCGGATGCTTAAAAGGGAAGCGGCGTCCGGGATAGACGGTGTTACGGTCAAAGAGTACGAAGCCAACCTTAAAGAGAACATCAAGGACTTGGTAAGACGGATGAAGGTGAAGCAGTACAGGCCGCAGGCAGTCAGGCGGGTCTTCATTCCCAAGCCGGACGGGGATAAGCGCGGTTTGGGAATCCTCGCAGTAGAAGACAAGATAGTGCAAATGGGAATAAAGAGAATCCTTGAGGCGATATACGAGGTTGACTTTCTGGAAGTATCGTTTGGATTTCGACCCAAGCGAAGCTGTCAAGACGCGTTGGAAGTAGTAGATAAGACAATAATGACCAAGCCTATCAACTGCGTAGTGGATATGGACATCGAGAAGTTCTTTGATACCATAAACCAGGAGTGGCTGATGAAATGCTTAAAGCAAAGAATAAAAGACGGGAGTTTGCTACAGCTGATAGGGCGTTTCTTGAAAGCCGGGGTAATGGAGGAAGGCAGATTCATAGGTACAGAAAAGGGCACGCCACAAGGCGGAATCATCAGCCCTTTGCTGGCCAATGTATACCTGCACTATATCCTTGACCTGTGGTTTGAGAAAGTAATCAAGAAACAACAGAGCGGATACGCGCAGCTTATCCGATATGCGGACGACTTCGTCGTGTGCTTTGGAAGCCATAGCGAAGGCAAAGCATTTGAGGGTAAGCTGAAAGAAAGGCTGGGTAAATTCGGGCTTAAGATAGCCGAGAGCAAATCAAGGGTAATAGAGTTTGGGCGTTACGCGTCGCAAAGGGCGGAGAGAAAAGGACGGAAAGCAGCGACCTTTGATTTTCTTGGTTTTACGCATTTCTGCGGTAAAACCAGAAAAGGCAGATTCAAGCTGGGACGGAAGACGAGCGGAAAGAAACTCAGGAACGCAATGAAAGCGATGAACCTCTGGTTAAAAGGAATCCGCAATCGAGTAGTACTGTCCGAATGGTGGAAAGTGTTGAGAAGCAAACTGACAGGGTACTACCGGTACTACGGGATAAGCGGAAATGGGCGCGGATTAAGTGTTTATGACCAGGAGGTTCTCAGGCTGGTCTTCAAGTGGATAAACCGACGGAGTCAGAAGAGGAGCTACACTTGGGAGCAGTTTCACGGCTTTCTTGAGTATAATCCGTTGCCTGAGCCGAGAATGTATCATTTGACCTATACGCTGTGCCCGAGCTGAGGATGTGTTACTGAAGAGCCGTGTGAGGGAAAACTTCAAGCACGGTTCTGTGAGGGGACGCAGAAGTTTGAGTTACGCAGACGGCTACTGAGGCACCGCCAACCGAAAGGGGCGGAAACCGCTATGCCGTCCTAAGATTCATGCTTGAGGCGTTCTACTCGACCTTTTGACCTATTGGGGTGGACCTTGCTGGCTGAGGTCAAGAATCAAGACCTAACCCCATTCGCGCAATAAAGCCGCCTGACTTTCACGCCGCCGGGTATTCCAGGGTCAGAGAAGCGTCTTCCACGACCGCTTCGCATAGGCCGGCCGGACGACGCGGTAAACGAGAAAGCCGCCGGCCGCGTGCCCGGCGACGATGGCGATTGCGAGGAATTTTAGTTTATTTATGGGCGATATAAGGCTTTCCCCCCAAATACCTTATGAATGAGGTTTTAGCGGTAGACTTCTTTCCTATGTCTAACGGTCTCCGCAAAGATATCATCCCCCTGGAGGGTGTAAAGGACACGATATTTACCGACGCGCCAAGAATAATGCCCCTGAAGAGAACCCGTCAGTTTCTTGCCCAGTTTTGGCTCGCTCTCAAGTTCACACAAGACCAACCGTACTCGATCCCGGACCTTCCGTGGAAGGGATTCGAATCTTTTCTTAAAACGGCCGGTTAGAAAAAGGGGCATGCCCGGTTAGCGCTTTTTCCTGGGAAAATAGCTCCTGGCTTTCTCGTAACGCCCATTGCGAATGTCGGTCTGGGCCGCCCGAAGATCATCCAAAAGATCCCGATCCGCTGCGACCTCCAGACTTTCTATCTCTTCGGGGCTGATCAGAACGGCTTTCACATGGGAACGCTGTGTGATGATATAGCGCATACCGCCCGCTATATTCTTTAGCATGAACGGCAGATGGCTCCTGGCTTCGGAGACTCCGATGATTTTGTCCATACTCTATTGTACAGTCAACGGTACACTTTGTCAAGGGGGGCTTAAATAAACTGAAATTTTGCCATAAGGCTGGGGCGGGCGGCGCGGGC
>CAMTWW010000269.1:0-1049 GCA_947085555.1 uncultured Elusimicrobia bacterium
ACGCCGCGGATTACGGCCTTCCTGTCCAGGATGGTTATATCCGCCCCCATGCGGACCAGCTCGGGAGCGTGCATATAGCGGTTCTCGAAAATATGCTCCTGCACTTCGCAGGTCCCGTCGGCCCTGGCCATGAAGGACATCCAGGGGGCCTGCAGGTCGGTGGGGAAACCGGGGTGGGGCCTGGTGGCCACGCTCACCGGCTTAGGCCGGCCCTGCGGCGCTATTATCTCCATGGAATCTTTGAAAGTATTTATTTTCACGCCGGCTTTTTCCATGGCGCAGACCAGGGCGCCCAGGGTTTTGGGGGCCGTATTGAGAAGCTTTATCCTGCCGCCGGCGGCGGCGCAGAGCAGCATGAAGGTCCCGGTCTCCACGCGGTCGGGCATGACCGTATGTCTAAGGCCCTTCAGCCTGGCGGCGCCTGTTATTTTTATCACCGGCGTACCGGCCCCGGTCACGGCGGCGCCCATTTTCACCAGGGCGGCGGCCAGGTCCTCTATTTCGGGTTCGCGGGCGCAGTTCTCCAGCGTGGTGGTCCCTTCTATGAGGGCGGCGCACATCATGAGGTTTTCGGTGGCGCCTACGCTGGGGAAGCGGAACTTCACTTTGCAGGGTTTCAGTTTCTTTGCCGAAAGGATGACGTCGCCTTTTTCGTAGGTTACCTGGGCGCCCAGTTCTTTAAAGCCTTCCAGGTGGATGTCTATGGGGCGCATGCCGATGGAGCAGCCGCCGGGCAGGGAGAAGCGGACCTTTTTGAAGCGGGCGAGCAGCGGGCCGGCTACCAGCACGGAGGCGCGCATTTTGCGGACCAGGTCATAGGGAGCGTGCAGCTTGAGCTGGGCGTGTTCCTCGGCTAAGAACTTGCCGTAGCCGTAAAAGCAGTTCTTGCCGAGGTAGTTAAGGAGCTCGAAGGCGGACTTTATGTCCATCAGTTCGGGGACGTTCTTTATCTCGCATTTTTCCCTGGTGAGCAGGGTGGCGGTGAGTATGGGCAGCGCGGCGTTCTTGGAGCCGCTTATCATAGTCTGCCCGCTCAGGGGCTTGCCGCC
>CAMTWW010000270.1:0-1338 GCA_947085555.1 uncultured Elusimicrobia bacterium
ATTAAGGATTAAGGATTAAGACTTACTACTTAGAACTTAATCCTTACCACTTAATCCTTACCACTTAATCCTTACTACTTACCAAGCAATTTCTTAACAAGGTCCTGGCGGTTTATTTCTTTGAGGGCTTTTATTATCAGGGGTTTGTTCTCAGGCTTGTAATACTGTAGGAGCGCTCGCTGCATGCGGCGCTCCGCTTCTTTTTTGGGGACGTAGACGGGTTCCAGGGTGAAGGGGTCGAGACCGGTGAAGTAGATGGAGGTGGCGAGCTCCATGGGGGCGGGGAGAAAATCGTTTATCTGCTGGGGCCTGATGCGGCGCTCTTTGAGGAAAACGGCCAGCTCCGCCATGTCCAAAAGCGTCGAGCCGGGGTGGGCCGAGATAAAATATAGCACCAGATATTGCTCCTTGCCCGCCTTCTTCGACCCGGTCAGAAATTTCTCCGCGAACTCCTTGAAGACTTCCACGGAAGGCTTTTTCATCACTGAAAGCACCTTTGGGGAAATATGCTCCGGCGCCACTTTAAGCTGCCCGCCGGTGTGAAAGCGCGCTATCTCGGAAATATACTCGCCGCACTGCAGCGCCAGGTCCATCCTGATACCGCTGGCCACAAAGGCTTTTTTCAGACCTTTGACCGCCCTTATTCTGCGCATCAATGACAGCAGCGGCTTATGGTCTGTTCCGAGGTTCGGGCAGATAACGGGGTGCAAGCAGGAAAGTTTCCTGCACTGCCTGCAGAGCTCCATGTCCTTACCGCCCATGGCGTACATATTTGCGGAGGGCGCGCCCAGGTCCGAAATATTGCCGGGGTGGCGCGGGGTGGCCAGGAGCCTGCGGGCCTCGGCTTCTACGGAAGCTTCGCTGCGGGTCTGTATGAAGCGGCCCTGGTGCAGGGACAGGGAGCAGAAGGAGCAGCCGCCGAAACAGCCGCGGTGGATGACGATGGAATCCTTTATCATCTCCAGCGCGGGTATCGGCTCGGTATAGGACGGGTGGGCCCTTTTCGTGAAAGGCAGGCCGTAAATAAAATCCATTTCTTCAGTGGACAGCGGCAGGGCAGGGGGATTCTGCACTACGGCCTTCCCCTCGCTTTTCTGCACGAGGACCTTCGCGTTGAAAGGATTCGCTTCCTCGTAAATTATGCGGGTAGCCAGCGAGAATTTCACACTGTCCCCGGCGACTTCGCCTGCGGTCGGCAGCTCTATGGCGCCGGGAACGGAGAGCTCCGCGGCTTCCCGCGCGCCGAGCGGGTAGGCCGTGCCCCGTATGTCCCTCAGGGCTGAGATCTTCCCGCCGGCTTTCAGGCGGAGATCGGAAGAGCACACGTCTGAACTCCAG
>CAMTWW010000271.1:0-21786 GCA_947085555.1 uncultured Elusimicrobia bacterium
AAAGACCTGACCCCTTTTACCTATACCTTTTATTTATAGGTTTTAGTTTTTACACGCCTTTGCCGAACGGGTGGAGCTGGGCTCGGGCGGTGGAGATCAGGTAGAGGGCGTATTGATTTACCGAAACGCCTTCTTCCATGGCCTCTTCTTTCAGATCAGATTGCAGCGCCTTCGGGATACGGAGGAGGAACCGCCCGCCAAGTTTCTGCCCGGCCAGGGTCTGCGGGATTGGGAACTTATTTTCCTTCCTGATGCGGAGGTGCAGTTTTATAGCGGCATCAAGCTCACGCAACGCCTCAGTATCGGTATCGCCCAAAGCGGAGCAGCCCGGTATTTCCGGAGCGATGGCGACCCAGCATTTATCTTCCGCGCTAAAAAAGACTTTGCGGATGTAGCCGGGCTCGTTAACTGTTTCACTTTTTACTATTTTACGCATACCGCCTCCATTCATTTCATCGTCAAACCATATGCATCGACGATCTTTAAAAATTGATTAATCTGGTAGGGTTTGGCTTCCCCGTCTTTCTCCTGCAGGTTTAAAACCGCGCCGCAGGAGTGCTTGTAACCTCTATGGCTCCCCGCCTGTCCCGCGAACACAAAGCCATGCGCTTCAACCAGCCGGACAAGATCCGAGAAACGGACATTTCTCCCGGCGCCTGACCGTATCCGCCGGAACAGGATCT
Organism: uncultured Elusimicrobia bacterium; assembly: GCA_947085555.1. Lineage (GTDB taxonomy): Bacteria > Elusimicrobiota > Elusimicrobia > Elusimicrobiales > UBA9959 > UBA9959. The sequence goes on from CAMTWW010000271.1 coordinate 684, forward strand.
CATTCCTCATACTAATATGATATCACAGGCAATATCATTTGTCAAGGCTATGCCGGGTGCCGCACAACGAGCTATGCTCATCAAGCGGCCAAGGGGTACGGCCTGGGTTTATTGAGCGGGCAGGCTTCCTGGCAGAGGTCGCAGCCGTAGGCGTAGTTTTGGGTTTTGGCGGCGAGGGAGAGCGGTAGCTTTTCTTTGGACTGGGTGGTCCAGTAGGAGAGGCAGAGGGCGGGGGCAAGGACGCCGCCTTTCAGGGCGCCGGTCGGGCAGGCTTTGAGGCAGAGGTCGCAGCCGCCGCAGGAATCCACAACGGGCGCGTCCGGCTCCAACTGGAGATTCAGGGCTATCCCGCCCAGGAAGAAGTAGCTGCCAAGTTCGCGCGAAAGCAGCAGCGTGTTTTTCCCCCTGAAGCCCAGGCCGGCCAGCCTGGCCAGTTCCTTTTCCATCACAGGGGACGTATCACAGAAAAGTTTCCCGTCTGCTCCGGCAAACTCTTTCTTTATCCCCTCCAGCATAACAAAAAGTTTTTCTTTCACCGTAAGGTGATAATCCCGGCAAAGGGCGTAGCGGGAAATTTTAGCTCCCGGCGCGGCCAGGAGCTCCGGCTGATGCGGCTTCCTGCCGGTGCGCTTAAGGTAAGCCGCCGCCCCCCCCGCCTGGGCCAGTTCCGCGGCGTAGTCCGTCCCCGGCTCCCAGTACCTGAAAGCGCAGACAAGGACGGAACCCGCCGCCGGGAACCAGTTCTTTATGGTTTTTCGTTTTAGCGGATCCCGGCTAAGATAGGCGAGTCCCGGAGGGGCAGACTTTATTGCTTCGGAAAATCTTTCAAACTCTTCCAGGCCGGCGGCCGGCGCGAAACCCGCCGCCGAAGCCCCGCGGGCCAGCGCTATTTCCCTGATCCTGTTTTCAGCGCTGCACATTTCTTTTCTATTTCTACGCTTTAGCCTGGCTGCCGTAGGCCCAGGCGGAATAGCGGGCCCAGAAATTATTGAGCAGCGCGGCCAGGAATTCTTCCCTGGAAACCCCGGCGCCTTTTATCGCCTTAACGCTGACGGCGGTATCGAGCTTTACGGTGTTATTCAGATTCACGCCCACGCCCAGGAGCAGCCAGCTTAAACCGGAGGAGGCAGAGGAGGACTCGGTAAGGATGCCCGAGATCTTCAGCCACTTGCGGCGGCGCGGCTGCCAGGCGTAAACGTCGTTGGGCTTCTTTACGCGGGTCTTCAGCCCGTAAAGCCCGGCCAGAGTCTCTGCCACGGCCTCGCCGCTAAGCACACTCAGCTCCGGCAGGAACTTAAGCCCGGTTTCCGGCTTCAGAAGCAGCGTCATATAAAGCCCGCCCCGCCTGGACTCCCATTCGCGGTCCAGCCGTCCCCTGCCGCCTGTCTGTGTTTCGGCCAGCACCAGCGTCTTTTCAGCCGTGCCTTCCAGGGCCAGCTCGCGCGCCACGGCCTGGGTGGACTCGGTTTCGTCCAGGCAGACCAGCTTGCTTATGCCGGGCAGAGTATCTATATTAAAATCGGAATAGTCACATTTTTTCATAGGTTTTTACCTCAAACGAGATATCCAGAGGCTTCGCCCCGCTGGTTATGGAACCCACCGAAATACGGTCCGCTCCCAGCCTGGAATAGAGCGCGGCCTTCGCCAGGTCCACGCCGCCGGAGAGCTCTATCTCCGGCTTTTTACCTTTATACGCCCTGATAAGCGCGATGGCTTTCTTCATAGCCGCGAAATCCATATTATCCAGCATCAAGACGTCCGCGCCCAGCGGCAGGAAAGCTTTTACCTGGGCCAGGCTCTGGGCTTCTATTTCTATCTTAAGCCCCGGTTTGGCCTTCCGCATAGCGGCTATCCTGCCGGCCAGCTTTGCCGGGCTGCCGCCGGCCAGCGCCACATGGTTATCCTTTATCATGGCCATGTCGTAAAGCCCCATGCGGTGGTTGGCCGCCCCGCCGCAGGCCGCCGCGTACTTTTCCACGGCCCGCAGGCCCGGGAGGGTTTTTCTGGTATCGTAGATCCTTGTGCGGCGGTTCTTTATGACCGAAGAAAAAAGCGCGGCCTTGGTGGCCACGCCGCTCATATGTTGCAGAAAATTAAGCGCGGTACGCTCCGCGGTAAGGATGGAAGCGGGGCCCGCTATCCTCATCAGGACCGAGCCTTTTTTTACGCGGTCGCCGTCCCTGGCAGCCGGCTTCACCGTGGAACCGGGCGCGGCGAGTTCGAAAACCCGCTTGGCCACCGCGAGGCCGCAGACGACCCCTTTATCCTTGGCCCGCATCTCTCCGTAAAAACTGGTTCCCAGCGGCACAAAGAAACGGGTAGTAACATCCCCCTCCCCTATGTCCTCTTTCAAAGCCGCTTTAATAATGGGATCGAATTGCTTCATCTTCCCCAATTTTACCATTTTAGGGGTGTCCGCTATTTCTTTTTGGTTTGCTGGATGAGGACGCCTGTTTTTTTCATCTCTTTGCGGTAAACGCTGCCGGTTGACGCCCAGCAGATCGTCTCCACGCGGAAAGGGAAACCGGCCTCTTTGAACGCGGCCTCCAGCTTCTCCAGCCGCGCCGCCGCCAGCGGCTTATCCGACATCACCACCAGGTCCAGGTAGGAATACTTCTTGTTCGCGCCGCCGACCCTGGAGCCGTAGACCAGCACGTCGAATTCCGGCATATGCCCGGCAAGGATATTCTTGACTTTTTTCAGGAAAATCGGTTTAAGGTCTATCATAGTTGTTGTCTTCCTCTTTCCAAGCCTGTCTATCTTTTACCATATGTCCGCCCTCATAGCAAGAAAAACCGCCGCGGCCGCGGATGTAACCTTGGGCACATATAACCTGAAGTCCATTTAAAACACGCCGAAATTATGATATATTTTAGCTTAGGTAGGCGGGAGACGCTCTAATGAACAAGATATTGGTAGTAGAAGACGAGGAGAGCATTACAGAACTGCTTAAACTCTTTCTCGAATCCGAGGGCCATCTCGTGGTCGCCACGGACAAGGGCAAAACCGCCATTGAATGGATAAAAGAGATCCATGTGGACCTGGCCATAATAGACCTCGGGCTCCCGGACATCAGCGGCTTCGAAGTATGCCGGGCCATCAAAGACAATCCGAAAACAAGGTCCATCCCCATAATAATACTGACCGGCAATACCTCCAACTCGGCCAAGATAGAAGGCAACATGGAGGCCAACGCCGACCTTTTCCTGAACAAGCCGATCAATCTTGACGACCTGAAGAAGGCCGTGACGATGATGTTCGAGAAAGCGGCGAAGAAGAAACTGCTGCTGAGGAATTCCCTGAAAACCAGGTTCGACTAAGGAGCCCTAGCCCAGGCGGGTGAGCAGGGCGGAGGCGGCCGCAAGACAGGCTGTCTCCGCCCTTAAAGTATACAGGCCCAGGTTCATGAAAACCGCGCCCTTTGACCGGGCGAATTCAATCTCCCCCCTTGTAAAGCCGCCCTCCGGTCCCACAAAAAGCTTTAAATTAGCATTACCGGCAAGGCCTTTAACAGCCTCGTCCGCGGCCGGGCCGCCGGCCGCGGCTATAACCGAAGCCCCCCCCGCTGCCAGCAGCTCGTCGAATTTCTCGGGCTTGAGCACCGCAGGCAGGACGCCGCGCCCGCACTGCTTGGCGGCCGCCGTCACCAGTTGGCCCAACCGGCCGGCGCGCCTGTCCCAGTCGCTGAACAGGTCGTGCTGCACCCGCGAAGCCAACACCGGCTGAAAAGCTTCCACCCCCGCCTCGGTGCAGTGTTCCAGGATGCTCTCCAGGGCCGGCCGCGCCACCACGGCGAAGCAGAGGGTGAGCTTTGTTTTATATTCCGGGCTGGCCAGTTTTTCCCTGACCGAACCGGTTACCCTGTCGCCCAGCACGGACTTGAGGACGGCGCGGTAGCGGTTCCCCTTCCCGTCGAAGATCTCTATCTCGTCGCCGACGCGGGCGCGCGCCGCCCTGGCTATATGGGCGGCCTCCTCGGGCCCGGCGAAGAATTCGCCGTCGCGCATGTTTTCGGCGGGGATAAGGTATTGGGGCATGGGGCGCTAGCTACAGAAGGCAAGAAAGCAAAAGAAAGCAAGGGAAGGTAAGAGACTGCGCGGAAACATTTCCCACTCTTACCTTCCGTTGCGTTCTGTTGCCTTCAGTGGCTTTTTCTTGCTGTTAATTCCTATCCTAATATTTTCCTGAAAAAACTCTTTTCTTTCTCTTCGGCCGGGGCTTCGTGGCCGGCTATTTTGGCAAGTTCCTCGAAAAGCTCGCGCTGCAGGGGGGTGAGGTCGTGCGGGACCTCCAGCTTCACCTTCACCAGCAGGTCGCCGCGCTCCCTGCTTGCCGTAGAGGGCATGCCCTGTCCGTGCACGCGGAAAACTTTGCCGTGCTGGGTGCCCTGCGGCACCCTGACCTTGAGCCGGCCGCCTTCTATGACCGGCACGTCCATCTCGCCGCCGAGCGCGTCCTGCCACACAGCCACCTGGCAGTCGTAAAGCAGGTCGCGGCCCTGCCGCTCGAAATGCGGGTGGCGCTTCAAAGCAACCTGTATGTAGAGGTCCCCGGAATCCCCGCCGAGCAGCCCCGCGTCGCCGCCGCCCGAAACGCGCAGCACGGCGCCCTCCTCGACGCCGGCGGGCAGCTTGATGTTTATGGAGGCGCTCTTCTTCTGGCGGCCCGCGCCGCCGCAGGCCTTGCACGGGGAGGTGATGACCTCTCCCTGGCCGCCGCAGTCGGGGCAGGCCTGGCTGAAGGAGAAAAAGCCCTGTGAATACTGGACCCGGCCAGCGCCGTGGCAGGCGGGGCATTTGCGGATGCCGGTCCTGCCCCGGGCGCCGGTGCCGTCGCATTCCCGGCAGACCTCGGTACGCTCTATATTGAGAGGGACCTTCACCCCGGCAAAAGCCTCTTCCAGGGTTATCTCGGCCTCAGCCTTGAGGTCGGCCCCGCGCCGCGTGCGCGGCTTGCCGCGTCCCCCGCCCTGGCCCTGCGTAAAAAGATTCTCGAAAAGGTCGCCGAACATATCCCCAAGGTCCGCCCCACCCTGGAAACCGCCGAACCCGCCGCGCCCGCCGCCGGCGCCGGCCTTAAGTCCTTCAGCGCCGTACTGGTCATAAACCTGGCGCTTTTCCGGCGCGGAAAGAACCTCGTAGGCCTCGTTTATTTCCTTGAAGGTGGACTCGGCTTCCTTGTTGCCCGGGTTCCTGTCGGGGTGGTACTTCATCGCCAGCTTCCTGTAAGCTGTTTTGATCTCGTCGTCGCCGGCGTTGCGGGCCACGCCGAGGGTGCGGTAATAATCGTTTGAGGCCATAAGTAAGTGGTAAGGATTAAGGATTAAGACTTACCACTTAATCCTTAATAATCCTTACTTCTTCTTTTCGTCCACGACTTCCGCGTCCACGATATCTTCTTTGCCGCCAGCGGACGCCTTTTCGCCTTCGGGCGCGGGGCCGGCCTTGGCCTGCGCGGCCTTGTAAACGGCCTCTCCGAGCTTCTGGGAGACCTGGATGAGGGCGTCCTTCGCTTTCTTCACCTTCTCCATATCGTCGCCTTTAATGGCATCCTTCATCTCGCCGATGGCTCGGTCCACGGCCAGGCGCTCGTCCGGGGAGATCTTGTCCCCGTGCTCCTTCAGCGCCTTCTCGGTGGTGTAAAGGACGGTGTCGGCCTCGTTCCTGGTCTCCACTTTTTCTTTGTATTGCTTGTCGGCGTCGGCGAACTGCTCCGCCTGCTTGACGAATTTGTCTATCTCGTCCTTGGACAGTTTATTAGGGGCGCTGATGGTGATATGCTGCGCCTTGCCGGTGCCCAGGTCCTTGGCGTGCACCTGCAGGATGCCGTTGGCGTCGATGTCGAAGGACACCTCGATCTGCGGCACGCCGCGGGGCGCCGGGGGGATGCCGTCCAGGTCGAACTTGCCCAGCGACACGTTGCCCTCGCCCGTGGCCATGGCGCGCTCGCCCTGGATAACGTGGATGGTGACGGCGGGCTGGCTGTCGGCGGCGGTGGAGAAGATCTGCGACTTCTTGGCCGGGATGGTGGTGTTCTTGTCTATGAGCGGGGTGCGCACACCGCCCAGGGTCTCTATGCCCAGCGTCAGCGGGGTGACGTCCAGCAGCAGCACGTCCTTCACATCGCCGGTCAGCACCGCGGCCTGCACGGCGGCGCCGGTGGCCACGCATTCCATGGGGTCTATGCCGTGCTCTATCTTCTTGCCGGCGTAGTCCTCTATGAACTTCTGGACAATGGGCATGCGGGTGGGACCGCCCACCAAAATGATGCGGCTGATATCCGAGCTCTTCATCTTGGCGTCGGCGAGAGCGGTGTCTATGGATTTCTGGCAGCGCTTCACAATGCCCTCCACCAGCGAATCCAGGCGCGCGCGGGAAAGCTTCAGGGCCATATGCTTGGGGCCGGTGGCGTCGGCGGAGATGAACGGCAGGTTGATCTCCGTTTCCATCACGGTGGAAAGCTCTATCTTGGCTTTCTCGGCGGCTTCCTTGATGCGCTGCGTGGAAGTGGCGTCTTTGGTGAGGTCTATACCGGTGTCCTTGCGGAACTCGCCGGCTAGGAACTCCACCAGGGCGCGGTCCATATCGGTGCCGCCCAGCTGGGTGTCGCCCGATGTGGAAATTACGTCGAAGGTGCCCTCTTTGCCCAGCTCCATGATGGTGACGTCGAGCGTGCCGCCGCCCAGGTCGAAGACCATGATCTTCTGGTCTTTCCCCTCTTTGTCTATGCCGTAGGCGAGGGCTGCGGCGGTGGGCTCGTTGACCAGCCGCACGACTTCAAGGCCGGCTATGGTGCCGGCGTCCTTGGTGGCCTGGCGCTGGTTGTCGTTGAAGTAGGCCGGCACGGTGATGACGGCCTTCTCCACTTTTTCGCCCAGAAAAGCCTCGGCGTCGCGCTTCACTTTCTGCAGCAGGAAAGCCGAGAGCTGCTGGGGCGTGAACTCCTTGCCGACCACCGAATACTTATGGTCCGTGCCCATTTTCCGCTTGAAGGCGGCAACGGTGCCTTCGGGGTTGGCCACGGCCTGCCTGCGGGCCGGCTCGCCCACCAGCATCTGCCCGTCTTTGGCGAAAGCCACGTAGGACGGGAAAGCCTTCCCGCCCAGCGTCGTGCCTTCGGCCGAGGGGATGATGGTGACTTTTCCGCCCTCCATCACCGCCGCCGCCGTATTGGAAGTTCCAAGGTCTATGCCTATTATCTTTGCCATATCTATTTCCTCCTAGAAATTAACCGCTTAAATTTACTTACCCTCTTCAACCGCCGGCTTCAGCTCCGGGGCCGCCTTCTTCCCGGCTATCTTCACCCGCGCCGGGCGCAGGATCTTGTCGCCGTAGTAGAAGCCTTTCTGCAGTTCTTCCACCACGAAGCCGTCGTTCTCTTCGGTCCCTTCCACCACGCCCAGGATCTCCGAAGCCATGGGATCGTAGGGCTTCCCCACTGGGTCCATGGCGCGCAGGCCTTCCGCGTCGAACACCTTGGAGAACTCTTTAAAGATCATCTCCAGGCCTTTGAGAGTCTCGTCGCCGCCGCCGTTCTCCCTGGCCGTGTTGATATGCGCGTGGGCCGAGAGCAGCATATCGTAAAGCGGCAGCAGCCTGAGCAGGATCTCGGCCTTGCCCCATTTTATCAGCTCGGGCCTGTCCTTCTCCATGCGCTTGCGGTAGTTCTCAAAGTCGGCCTGCAGGCGCAGCAGCTGGTTATAATAGTCTTCGGTCTGCTTCTTCTGCTTCTCCAGTTCAGTCCCGGCGAGATCCACGGCCTGCGCTTCGGCCTCGCAGGCGGGCTCTTCCGTCTTATTTTTTTCCTCTTCGGCCTTATGGTTTTTCATATGCTATTCTTCGAAATCCACTTTTTCCCACTCGCCCAACATGTCTTCCATCATCGAGCTGACCGTATCCACCAGGGAGATCATGCGCGGATACTCCATCCGCTTGTAGCCCAGTATGCCCACCAGTCCGACGGCTTTGTCGTTCATGCAGTAGGAACTGGAGACCAGGCTGAAATTCCTGAACTCCTTCAGGCTGTTCTCGGAACCGATGGTCACGTCCACGATATGGCGTTTGCCGGGGGCGCACAGGGCGGAAGTCTTAGTGGCGCAGTCGCGCAGCCGCTCGCGCAGCAGGCCGGAGAAGCGGTCCTTCTCTTCGAGCAGGCGCGCGATATTGCGCATCTCTTCCACATTCCCGTCCTCCAGATTGGAATAAATACGGCTCAGCCCTTCCAGGTAAAGCGCTTCGTCGCTTTTTGCGAGTCCCCTGAAGTATTCCACTAATTTTTTCAGCAGCTCTTCAAGCCCCTTGTCCTTTTCCCCAGCCAGGAATTCCTTGAAGAGAAGCTGCGGCAGATCCGAGATAGGGAGATCCTTGAGGCGGCGGTTAAGGCGCGCGGAAAGGGCTTTCACCGCGCCCTTGTTCACGCGGTACTCCAGGGTAAAAGCGGCATGCTTGATAAGACCGGAGTGGGCGAAGATCACGGAGAGGACGCTCTTGGGGCCCAGGCCGAGCAGGTCCAGGCGCTTGACGCTGTCCAGGTCCGTGTCGGCGCTCATCACGAAGCCGGCCCATTTGGACGTGTCGGCCAGCATCTTCGAGGTATGCTTCAGGAAGCCGTCCAGCTGCTCCACGCGGCGGTCGTACTCGGTCTCAAGGCGGTTCTTCTCGGCGGCGGCCAGATGCTGCAGCCTGAAAATATTGTCCACGTAGGAGCGGTAGCCCTTGTCGGAGGGAATGCGGCCGCCGGAGGTATGCGGCTGGTAGAGATAGCCGGTTTCCTCCAGCTCTTTCAAAATATTCCTTATGGTGGCGCTGGAGACGTTGAACTTGCCTTCCCCGGCTATCGCCTCGGAGCTGACGGGGCGGCCGGTACTGACATAGTTGTACACCACCCAGTTAAGGATCTTTTCTTTCCTGTCCTGCGCCGCTTCGGGTTTAAGAACTCTCATGAGTCTTCGTCTCTAGTTTTTAATTAGCACTCAGAACGCTTGTCTGCCAGAAATATTATACACCTTGAAGCCATAGCTGTCAACCCGCCGATTGCTGAAAACAGCCCTTCGAAAGCGGACCTGAAGAAGGCCCGCCGGAAAGTCATGAGCGTGCTTAATACCCCCGCCTCCAGCATCTCACTGGTCAGCCCCTACAAGAACTACCAGCCCCAGGGCGGAGAAACCGTGGAAAAGAACTGGGTCTTCTATCTGCGCCTGGAAGGCAATTCCTACTGGGCCATAGTGGACCGCGCCGGCGACAAAGCCCCCTACGTCTACGGCATAAAATAAATCAGACTTTCAGCATCCGCCTTATCCCCCAATCCAGCAAACGGTCCGGCAGCAGCCATTTTAAGGAGTATAATAAAAGAGGCATTGAAAGGCGCCGGGTAGCGCGCGGCCGGGCGCCTGTCCTGAAGCGCCTTAAGAATGACCTCCGCCACCACCTCCGGCCCCGGAGCCCCGCTCCTGTAGCCGGCCTATGCCTGCCGAAACCCCGGTGATCAAAGCGATTTTTGCCATATCCTATTTATAGGAAACTTCGCCAACGGCCCGCAACTTTTGATAACATGAAAGCATGGACGACAAGGATTTCTTTCTCCCACCCGGCTCCTTCGAGGAGAAGTTCGTCAGGAGCGGCGGCCACGGCGGGCAGAACGTGAACAAGGTGGCCACCACGGTGCAGTTGCGCTTCTTCCCGCGCCTCTCCGGCCTGTCCCGAGCCGCGCAGGAGCGGCTCAAGGCCCTGGCCGGCTCCAGGCTTACCGACGAGGGCGACATAATCATCATCGCCAGCGAATACCGCACCCAGGAACAGAACCGCCAGGCCGCCAGGGTCCGCATCAAAGAGCTGCTCGCCCGCGCCGCGCGCCCGCCGAAACACAGGCGCCCGACCAGACCTTCCTACGGCTCGAAGCAGCGCCGCCTGGAGAGTAAAAAGATACGTTCAGATATCAAGCAGTCCCGGCGCCAGGCTTCAGACTGATACTTCCCCCGTCTTTTGTATAATTTCCCTATGAACGAATATTCAGCTGTTTACCTCCTGACCGCTCTGGCGGTCGGCCTGCCGGCTTATATCTTACTGCGCCGCGGCCGGCTGAAAGCCTCGCCCGCCAAAGGCAGCCGCCTCGGCGAATTTGGAGAATTCATACACCTGCGCGACGTATTCCGCGTGGCTGTCATGCTGGAAGAGGAAGGGCTCGCCTTTTACAGTAAACTGGCCGCAAGGTCCCGCGACGGGAGGGTTCAGGAACTCTGCGCCCGACTGGCGGAGGACGAGGCCGCTCACAGGCAGCTTTTCCTGGACCTGCTGGGCCATTGGAACCCGCTCGAAGTCAACCCGCTTACCTGGCCGGCTTTCCTTGAAAGGGTGAAGAAGGAAGGATTTTTCGCAGATCCCCCGGCGGAAAACGCTTCAGAGGATGAGATGGCGGCCTACGCCATAAGGCAGGAACTAAAATCCGTAGAGTTCTACCAGCTGTTCGAGGCTGGTTTTCCCCTGGCCTGGAAGCGCCAGCGCCTGCACCGGCTTGTGCAGGAGGAGCGCGGCCACGAGGCAAAACTGCGCGCCGCTTACCCGCGCCTTAAATAGCCCCGTTTTTTTCCGCTTTCCCGCAGGCGGCGGCCGGAAGCCCGAATTCCAGCGCTACTGTTTTTCCTTTCTGAACCGAGACCGGCGCCAGGCATTTCTGACACGCGCAGACCTGCTCCGCATACCCGCCCTCTTTTCCCAGCCTCAGCGCCTCTATCTCCCAGTCCAGCACATCCCCGTTGCCGCAGTAGCCGGCGCCGCGGCCGCCCCAGCCCGCAGACACCTTAAGCCCGGCGGCGGGAAATTCCCCCGGCCATGTCCTGTAAACCCGCGTTCCCGCCTTTTCAAGCTTCGCTAGGATCAGCTGCAGCTCCCCGGCCTGCGGGCCGTACGGGATAAAAACCTTCTTTATCGCGACCAGGCCGGCCAGCTCTTCCAGGCCGCTGAAATTTTTTTCCTCCAGCGAGGTCAGAAGAACCCCCTCCAGCGTACGCGAGCCCTCGACGAAAACGGAGTTGGCCAGCTTTTTCCCGTTCATTCCGGGGTTCACCAGGAAAAGCCCGGCGGGGACGCTGAGCAGGGCGCAAGAGGTGTTGGAATCGCCGAAAAGGACGGCCCTGTATTTAACGGGTCCTGCGATTAAACTCTTAACCAGCGGCCCGGAGACGGTCAAAGCCAGTCCAAGGGCGATGGTGGAATAGAACCTGCGGCTTCTGAAACCGAGCAGCGGGGCGTGGAGCAGCGCAAAAGCCAGCACAAAAAAGCCGGCCACGAACCAGGCGGACGGTTCCGCCGCGCTGACCGAGGAAAAAGGCAGCCCGGCAAAGAACCTGACCGCGCCGATAAAAGCCTCCATAAAAAGTTCCGTCGTGTAAGCCAGCCACCTAAAAACGAAACCGCTCCCGGAAAGGAAAGCCAGCAGGAAACCAAGCCCCATGGCCAGCCCGGACGCCGGGACCAGGACCATGTTAGAGACCAGGGAGACCAGGGAAATTTTATGGAAGTAAACCGCAAGCAGCGGGTAAAGACAAAGCTGGGCGAAGAAACTGACGGCGAGCAGCCCCAGCGCCTTGCCGGCCCAGCCGCCGGCCCTCAGGTATCTCCCCCAGACCGCCAGCCCCGCCGCAAGGCCGTAGGCGGCCAGGAAAGACATCTGGAAACCGGCGTCGAACAAAGAGCGGGGTGAGAACAAAAGTATAGCCAGGGCGGCGACCGTCAGGGCGTGGAAAGCTCCGGCCTCGCGGCGCAGCAGCCAGGCGCAAAGCCCGGCCGAGAACATCAGATAGGCCCGCACCAGCGGGGCGTCCAGGCCCGCGGCCAGGACATAGAAGCCGGCCAGCCCCAGGGCGGCCAGCCCGGCGGACCTCCGCCTGAAGCCCACCCTGGAGCAGAGGAAATAGACCACGGCCACCACAAAACCGACATTGGAGCCGGAAGCCACGAGCAGATGCATGGCGCCGGAATCCTGGAAGGCCGCCTTAAGCCCCGGGGGGACGCTTTTCTTTTCCCCAAGTACCACGCCGGCCAGCACGGAGGCGGCCTCCGGCGGCAGCCCGGCCTCGAAAGCTCCCAGCGCCGAGTAGCGGAATTTCCTGGCCAGCCTTAATAAAATATTAGCCCGGCCCGAGATCTCTATCTCCCGCGCCCTGGCCTGGGCAGTTATGCCCCTGGCCAGAAGATACTCCGCCCAGTCGAGGCTGCCGGGTACCGCCGCGCCCGGCGGAGCCTCCAGATCGGCCAGGAAGGACACTTTATCACCGTAAGAGGCGCCCGACATGGAACCGACATAAACCATCAGGCCGGTCCTGAACGGCCGCCCGTAGAGAGTTTCCGTTTCCAGCGTGAACCTGGCCCCGCCCGGCGCGGAGGCGGGATACTCGGCCACGCGCCCCTCGACAAGCGCTCCGAAGCGCGGCAGCGGAAAAGGCGGCTTTTCCGGCGGCTTGATAAAAAAATCCTTAAACAGAATTATGCCGCCCGCATAAAGCAGGAGCAGCAGGAAAAGCGGCCGGCGGTAATAGGAGAGGAGCATGGGTTTAAGGATTACAAGTTGATAAAGTTGACTAGTTTATAAGTTGACTAAGCACTCTATCAACTTATCAACCTATCAACTTATATCTTCACTCTGCCCTTAAGGGCGTAGCCGAGGGTGACCTCGTCCATGTAGTCTATGTCGCCGCCCAGCGGTACGCCGTAGGCTATGCGGGTGATCCTGCCCACATAGGGCTTCAGCAGACGTATGATGAACATCGCTGTGGTCTCGCCGTCGGCATCGGGGTTGGTGGCCACTATGATCTCTTTGACGGCGCCGTCGGCCGCGCGCACGCGGTCCAGCAGCTCCTTCAATTTTATCTGGTCCGGCTGCACTCCGGCGGCCGGGGAGACCGCGCCGTGCAGCACATGGTAGACCCCGGAAAAGCTCCTGGCCTTTTCTATGGCGGCCAGGTCCTGGGGGCGCTCCACCACGCAGATCAGGGAGCGGTCGCGGCCGGAGTCGTCGCAGACCGGGCAAAGGCCGCCCTCGGCGTAGTTATAGCATTCGGTACAATGCTTTACCGAGGCTTTGACCCCGCGCAGGGCCTCCACCAGGTTCTCTACCTCTGGGTTCGAGGCCCGCACCACGTAAAGGGCGAAGCGCTCCGCCTGCTTGGGGCCTACCCCGGGGAACTTGCGGAAAACACCGATGATCTTTTCCAGAGCTTTCATTTTACTTTGCTTATTTTGGTGCTGCGGCTCCGCGAGCGGCAGCGAGCTTCCCCTATCAGGTTTTATTTCACTTTATTTATCTTCGTGATTCGGCCGTGAAATACCTTGGACAAATGCTTGAATTCCGGCTCGGACGCGGACGAGACTTCCCTGGGACCGGACGCTTTAGGCGCGGGCTGCGGCTCCTGGGCGGCTTCTGCTTCAAGAGAGTCCTCCACTATGGTCTCTTCCTCTCCGGGAGCTGGCAGCGCCTCTTCTTCCTGCGGCGCGGGGACCTCTTTCCCCGGCCTGGCGTATTCCGGCGCCAGGGTTATTTTCCTGCCGGCGAAGCGTTCCAGCATTTCTTCCAGCTCGGGCCTGGCTTTCTCTATCATCTCGGTCTCGAATTCATTTGCGCTCAGCAGCCGCCACTTGTTCTCTTCGGCGAAGACTATCTTCACCGAAAGCATGATATTGTACAGGGAGGGCCGTTTGGAGGAGAGCTGCCCCAGCATCTTTTTCCAGGCGTCGGCGGGAACGGCGGCGGCGCGGGCGGGCGGCGCTATGGGCGCGGCCGGAACGGGGCTTAGGGGAACGGGGCTTAGGGGACGTTGCTTTGTTTCTTGGTTATCTGGAGAGGTTATCCCCTCATTTTTTTTTTGGCCGCCTGCGTGCGGAAGTTCGGGCGCGGCGCCTGAGGCGAGCCGGGCCTCCAGGCCCTCCAGCTTCTTCAGCAGGGCCTCCAGGTCCTGCGGAACCTCTATAAGGGTGAACAGGGCCACTTCGGAAGCGATAGCGAGCGAATCGGAAAATTTAACTTCCTCGATTATCACATTGAGCTTGCGGGACAGGCGGGCGAGCAGCGCAGGCGGCGTACCGGCCGGCAGGCCCTTGACCGGAGATATATCCTTGGAAAAGCCCTGTGCCGCCAGGAAAGCTTCGGAGAAATTATTGCGCAGTTCCCTCAGCGCCGTCAGCGGGTCATAGCCTTCGGAGTTGAGCTTGTCGAAAGCCGAATGCAGCGCCGCCGCGTCGCGGTTCACCAGCGCCAGCGCCAGCGAATTCACCACCTCGTCGCCGGGATGGCCGAGCAGGTCGTTAAGGACGCCGGTCTTGACTTCGCCGTGCCCGAAAGAGGCGGCGCGGTCCAGCAGGGTTATGGCGTCGCGCATGGCGCCGCCGGCGGCGCGGGCTATCAGCTTGAGGGCTTCGGGCTCGGTCTTGATCTTTTCGGCGGTGGTTATTTCTTTCAGCCTGATTATGATATCGGCTTCCGAAATGGGGCGGAAGCGGAAGCACTGGGAGCGGGAAAGGATGGTGAGCGGGACCTTGTGCTGCTCGGTGGTGGCCATGATGAACACCACGTGCTTCGGGGGTTCCTCCACGGTCTTAAGCAGGGCGTTGAAGGCCTTGTCCGAAAGCATATGCACTTCGTCCAGGATATAGACCTTGTACTTGTCGCGCGACGGGGCGAATTCCACGTTCTCTATGATGACGTCGCGCACATTCTCCACCTTGGTATTGGAGGCCGCGTCTATCTCTATGACGTCCAGCGATTTGGACCCGGCTATCTCCACGCAGGAGTGGCATTTGCCGCAGGGTACGCCGTCCTTGGGCTTGTGGCAGTTGAGGGTCCTGGCCAGGATCCTCGCTATGGTGGTCTTGCCGCAGCCCCGCGGGCCGTAGAAAACGTAGGAATGGGCTATGCGGCCCAGCTTCACGGCGTTCTGCAGGGTAACCTTGATGGTTTCCTGCCCCATGACCTCGGTGAGGTCCCCGGGGCGGTATTTGGTGGCGAGATTTTCGTACATAATTATTATGCGTTTTTGAAGGTAAAAGTAGCCCCTTGGCACTCAGAGCACATGGGACCTTGCCCCGCGAACCCTGAAAAGGAGCCGGCCTCCTTTTCAGGCTGGATAAGTTATGATATCAGGTTTCCAATAACCTGTTCAACCGGGGAATAAAGAATTTAATTATTTCATCCATCGCACTGATGGCGGAAATCGCATCCTTTACCGAAGCCGTCGCACCGGGATATCTTATTTCCACGGCATACTGATTAAGTCTTCGTAAACGGGGAAGAAGCCGTTTCATGTTTAAATTGCAATTCTTGCGGATTATGAGTTCCGCATTAAGAAGATCATGCGTTCTTGGAATGGGTTGCCCGGAAACAACCAACATCGCTTTCATGTATTTTTCCACACACTGCTGGGCGTGAAAGCAAGCTATCTCCGCCTGATCTTTGCTATGCCTGGCGTCTTGCAAAGCCCTTAACGCCGCCATTTGATCGGCTTTGGCTTTTCTTATCCATTCTACGGCAAAATCAAGACTCATAGAGAAGAAGGCCTTTATTAATTATGTCCATAAAAAAACTGTCTTTAAGGCTTATGCGCTGCGCTAGTTCTTTTTGATTACGGACAAGGATATCCAGCGGGTAAAGATGGTCGCCTACAGCTTTATCAACCAAATCATATCTTCTGGTTTTCTCCTGCGGCTTATCCAGCACAACAAGAATATCTATATCGCTGTCGGGGCCAGGCTTGCCGCGGGCGTAAGAGCCGAATAAAATAATTTTCTCCGGCCTGGCTTTTACGGCTATCCTGCCTGCCAGATATTTTATCCAGACAGAAGCGGGCATCAGTCGGGTGTTATGTGACACTAGAATTTCACTCCGGCGCCGATGGAGATGAAGCTGTCATTGCTGGCGCCGTTGTCGAAGATCTGATAGGCCACATTGGCTACTACCATGTTCAGGTCCACGTAGCCGCCCAGCAGCAGGGCGGAGCTGTCGTCCACGCCGCCCTTGTACTTGGTGGTGGTGTAGCCGGCGAAAGGCGTTATCATCGGCAGCGTGGACGGCAGGTCCACACGGGCGGTAACACTGGACTTAGGCTTGGCCGCGAGGGCGAAGTTAAGGCCGGGGACGAAGCCCTGGGGCATCGCGTCCTCGGAACCATAGGTGTAGCCGGTATAGGAAGCGGAGAGGTTGAGCATCAGCACCTTGGCGCCGGCGAACAGCGTGGCCTCGGTCTGCGAGGTCTTTTTGTCTACCGTGCCTGCGGTCTGGGTGTGCAGGGTCTGCTTCAGGGCGGCGCCCACGTCCACGCGGGTCACGCCCTGGCCGCCGCCGGAGACGGAACGCGCGCCGGGCCCGGCCAGGCGGCTCTTGCCGCCGGAAGCCGGGGTCAGCGAGAAAGTGATGTCGCCGCCGGCATAGATATTCTTATAACCGTTCACTTCGGGGGTGGTTCCGGCTTCGGCGCCTACGGTGTATTTCTCTTTTTCCCAGGCGCCGCGCAGGCCTAGTGTGCTGAAGGTCTTGTTCAGCGCATCGGAGGTGTAGCGGGTTAGCGAAGGCTCAAGGGCGAAATCCCCCTCGCCGACGCGGAGGTTCAGCTTATAGCCGCTATAGTCCGGCCCGGTGGTCCCGGTCAGGCCGCCGTCAAAAAAAAGCGCCGAGGCATTAAGCCCCAGCCCCGCCGCCAGCGTTACCGCAATAATGAGCTTTTTCATTTTTTCTCCCCTTTCCTGATTATAGAACCGCATGTAGATATTATACGATTTTGCACGCAGGCTGCTACCACGGGCTCTTGCAACACACGGGCTCTTGTACTCAATCAAACAAATTAAACGGTCGCTGTCCCCTATTTTCGGGAAAAACCCCGTCCGCTTGAAAGCGGACGGGGTTTAAGAAACTGCAGGGTTCCCGTTTAATTATCCGCGCTGCCTCCGCAGATTTTACCATTCATGTGGGGCAACGCGCGCCATTCGCCGAAGCTGATAGTGGTCTCCTCTCCTGTGGTTTCATCAAGGCCGACTTGAAGCCACGACGGACCAGCGCTGACATTCACGCCCGTTGCGTAGGTCAAGGTGGTAGGCCTGTCCACCCGGAAAGACACTGCTACGGTTTTCCAGATGCCGTTCTGCCTTTCACACCGTATCTTTACGGCGCCGTTATACGAGCTTTGCGCTTCGCCCTCGTACGTCTTGGTAACGGTTCCGGCGGTTTTGGCCAGCGTGAAAGAGGTAAAATCCCCTCCGTTGGCCACCGGGGAGAGGCGCTGGGACAAGGTAAAGGCGGGTCTGAACATATCGTGACACTGTTCCGTATTTATCCCAGTATCAAGGTTGATAATAGCCCTGGCGGTAGATACAGAATCCCAGGCAGCGTCGCAGACAGCGGTCCGATTCCTGTAAACGCCAGTGCGGTTCTTAAAAGCCCAGTCCCAAGCCGAAAGATAGGCCCCGGACCAAGGCGTTCCCATCCGTTTGCGCACTGACCACTGGCGGAACATGTAGAAACTGCTGACTGTAGGACAGCCCTCGGCATTCTCCCAACATTTGTCGGACAGCAGGGCATTGGCCGCTGTCCTGAGCGCTTCGATGTCGGCGGCCAGAGTTTCAGCTGATGGGGCCTTGGTCCGTAGCGAGTCCCTGGCGGCAATTACCTGGGCTGTGGCTGTGGCGCTGTTCTGCACCGTACTGTTCAGCGGGCCGGCATCAGTATAAAGCCTGCTCAGCGCTGTCATTTTCTCGTCGGCCTGGCGCTTTTTCTCGTCCTTGGCCGGGGTGCCGGCTGGGAAACGCAGCATTGCCGTATTGCCCCTGCCATAAGCCGCAACCACTCTGTCATAGGCAGCGGCCGCCTGCCGCCTGATCTGGGTGATTGTTTCGGTCGGCGCGCCGGCCGGTCTTTTAATCCTCTCTGCCGCTGTGTGGGCGGCTTGAAGCTCCAGGCGGGCGACTTCTATCTTGGCCGTTTCGGCGGCGATGGCGGCCTTTTTGGCCGTAACGCAGGCCTTGTTGGGGCAGGCTTCCATCTCGGCTACAAGGCTGCCTATCTTAGCGTGGCTGGCGGTTATCTTGCCTATGGCGACCTGGCCGGCTTGTTTATGCGTAGCCATCTCAGCTTCTTTCCCGGACTTGGCCTTGAACGCCTGCAGAGCCGAGTTCAGCCCTGTAGCCAAGTCTTTTATGGCCGCCGCCTGGGAATAGGAAGACCTGGCTTCGCTGACGGCAGCTGTCTTGAACTCGGAGAACCCTGGTTCAATCGGCGTATTCGGCGTGGTCGACGAGATCGGCGTGGTCGGCGGAGCGCCGCCAGTGGGGTTGTCCATATTAATCTTCCAGGTTTCACCGAGCTGCTTGCGCACCTCTTCCATTTTATCTTTCACCGGCTGCATCAGTCCGACGGCGGCCTTTGGGTCTACAGCATTGCTTTTGGCATCGGCTGGAACTTCAACACTGCCCCTTATTGACCCCGCGAGCAGACTCTCGGCTGCAAGATTATTCAGGTCCAGCATTTTTTCAATAGTATCTTTCTTAAGCGGGGTTGCGGCCGCCCATGCAGCCTGTTCCGCTTTAACCGCAGCGGACTCGTTGGGGCCGTCCTTGGTAAACGGTTCATTCTTCACTAAACCTCTCCACGTAATCGGCTTCTCAATAAGAGCTGCGGGATTCGAAGCAGCGGCATCCTTAGGCCCGGCGGCGGGACCGCTGGAAGGAATTACCACCGAGGAGTCATACCCTGATATGGCTTTAAAACGGGCAACTATAATCTTCTGCTGCTCTATATCAGGCTTCGCGTTTGCGGGTATGGCCTTTTTAATACTGTCAAGTTCGGTATAAGTTTCCTTAGCGGATTTAAGCACATTGTCGAGATAATCGGAACTGACTGCTTCAGCAGAGGCCGTAACATAACCCAGTTGCTTCTTGTATATCTCAAGCGCCTTATCGTTAAAGCGCAGCTTATCTTCCGCTTTACCTATATAATCCCTTTCGTACAAGGCCAGGGTTGACGAAGCGCTTACCAAGTACGGTTTGACCTCCACATTTATATCAATGGAAGCGGAAATCCCGCCTATGATTACCGAACCGGCCACCAATTTACCGTCGTTAGCCGCCTTTACGACATTGTTGAACTTGGTCTTAAACATCTGGTAATCAGCTTTCGCGGCCGCTACTTGTGTTTTAGCGTCGGATATACTACGTTCATATTCAGCCACCCCCTCCCCCCCCAAACGTGAAGCGCCGTTCTTAACAGCAACAGCCACGGAGTCCGCTCTGAGGTTAGTGAATCCACCCGCTATACCCATAGTTTTATCAAGAAGCACAACTGCATCTGCGGTTTTGACGCCGTCCTTGATATCCACAACCATTTGCTTGAGAGTGATGTCATAATCAGCGAAAGTTTCTTTAACTGGAGCTGCAGCCGCAGGATTAGTTGGACCGACGGGAGTACCGCCGCCATTAGCCTCCGCAAACTCCTTAGAAGTCATAGGGCCGCAGGCGCAAGTTCCCTTGTTTATCCAGCCGTCCACTGTTTTCGGGTCAGCTGAGCGGAAAGCGGCGCGCATATTCCCCGGCTGACAATCTTTGACAGGATCTATTTTCTGCACGCAGATATAAGTCTGAGACCCGCTGGCCATCCCCAGGCCGCCCTCAAGCTGCCCGGTGATGAATTTGCCTACCGTGGTGGAAACAGCGCCGAAGACGGCGGTAAGGAGCTGCTTTTTGAACTCGTATTGCTTGAAGAATTCCCATTCAAGCGCCTTTGCCTGGCGCGCTTTGGCCGCCGCTTCCGCGAGGGTTTCACCAGAGCGGCTCTTGTCGTACTTATTAGTGGAGCCGGAAGTCTTGCCGGTCTTTTCGGAATCACCGCCGGCACCCAGGCCACCGGCGCCGCTGATATTGACCGCGTCCGCGGCGGCCTTGTCCAGGGAGTTCATGGCTGAGCCGCCGGAGAAATTCCCGGCCGATCTATCAGCCTGGGCGCGGAGCTTTTCAAATGCCCCTTTGGAGGCGCTGTTGGGGGTGGAAGCCACGCCCTTATAGCCGGCCATTGCCACCGGACCGATCATCGAGCTCTTTTTCGCCTTGGAGGAGGCCGACTGCGCGTCGGCGATTATCTTGCCGCCGCCCAGCGTACCGGAAGTGCGGGAGCCGCCGGAGTCGCCGCCGAAGGAGGAGATCCCGCGCAGGGCGGACTGCATGCGGGGAATTACCGTGGGAGCGCCCGCGGATTTTGTCGCCGCGGTAAAAGCCGCGCGCCCGCTTTCCTTCATAGCGTCCCTGTAGTTAGTGACAGGCGGGGCTGACGGGGGCAGCGCCGCCTGGGCAGGCTGGGCGCCGAGAATAAGCGACAACGGGTCGCGCCCGCTGAGCGGGGTTATAACCTCGCCGCTGCCGTCAGAAGAGCCGGTGCTGAGGCCGTTTATGCCGGGGTCTATTATGCTCCTGTAATCGCGCGGGTTAAAGGTTTCCTTAAGGAGATTGTCCTGGGCGGGCTGGGACATCATGTACTCGGCCACCGGCGCCATCACCAGTACGCTGAGGCCTATGCCCACGAAGGCCAGGTCCTTGCGGGAGAGATTCTTAAGCCTGTCTATGATGCTTCCCGTGGCGCGGGAGAACAGCGGCGTTTTGCCGAAGGCGGAGGTTTTCTTGAAAGGCGATGCCGTACTCGGCATCACCGGGGCGCCTTTCTTATCTTCATCCTCATTATTGTAAAAGTTCATAACCGCCTCCGAATCTCATGATTTAAATTCTCTACAATACCGACAGCGCAAACCAAACACCGCGCAAAGCCCATATACACTACTACAATTATACTTTACCTGATATTTCAACTGCGGCCAAGTGTCATTGGTCCCCTAAGCTTCTGGGCCCTTTGGCCCCACAGCAAAACCCGCATGCAAAACCCTCCGCCGCCTACCGGGCGGCCCCGGAAGAAAGTTCCGCTAAAAACATTGAAAGACGCGGCGCTAAGGGCTCGTGAAAGAATAACTGACGCATTTGGCTGAGCGGCTCAGCCCCCAGGGGGAGGCCCATCTTTGAGCCGGCTGCCGCGTTGCTCCTCACTCACAGACCACCGGTATGCTCGTTCGTCGCGCCTTGCATCCAGCTCA
>CAMTWW010000272.1:0-5595 GCA_947085555.1 uncultured Elusimicrobia bacterium
ACCCCGGCCGGCGGCAAGCCCCCGGTATTGCGCCTCGCGGCCGTTTCATATACCGACTCCGGCGCTCCCTACTCCCCCGCCGACGCCGCGTTCAAGCCGGCCGCCTTCAAAACGCTGAAGATCGTCCTGCCGCGCCGCTCGCAGATGATGCAGCAGGTAAATTATGCCGGCGACATCTGCAGCCCGGTCTCGCTCTCGATGGCGCTGAGCGGTCTGGGCCTGCGCGCGGAGCCGCTTGAAACGGCCGAGGCCGTGCTCGATTCCGCCCGGAATATTTACGGCAACTGGTTCTTCAACACCGCCCACGCCGGGGCGCTCGGGCTTTACGCCTTCACGGCGCGCCTGAATTCGCTCGAAGAGGCCCGCTCCTTCCTGGAGGCCGGCGCCCAGGTAGTGATGAGCCTCACTTACGGGCCCGCTGAGTTAAAAAATTCCCCCCTCAGGAAGACTAAAGGCCACCTGCTGGCGCTGGCCGGCTTTAACGCCAAAGGCGACGTAATAACCCACGACCCCGCCGCGCCCGATGAGAAAACCGTGGAGCGGGTCTATGACAGGGCCCAGTTCGCCCAAGCCTGGCTTAAGAACAAATACGGCACCTCCTATATAATCGCTAAAGACCTGAACCGCTTCCTGGCGGTAAAAGAAAATGTGGCGGAGCTTTATTCCATGCCACCCGGCCCCGGCGCCGGGGAACGCGCAAAGCTGATAGAAAGCCAGCTGCTTTTTAACGAGCGGGTGGAACTTATAGAGGTTTCAGGGACCTGGGCACGCGCCAGAGCCGCCGAGCAGTCCCGCCTGCTGGCCGATAGAAAAACGCCGGCCCCCTACGAGGGCTGGCTGCCGCTTGAAAGCCTGGCCTTCAGCCTGCCGACTCCGTACACCGCCGTGGTAAAAACAAAAACCACCAGGGCGGGCGGCCTGGAACTCTCCCTTGGCGTAAGGCTGCGCGTTATAGGCGGAGCCGGCGGCGCGCGGTCGTTTCCCGCCAGCGGGCCGGCACTGAGCCTGGCTGAAAAAGATTTAAACCCCTTGCCGCAAAAGGCCTACCAGCCGGACCTGCGCCCCGGCATACTGAACACGGCCAGGTTTTTCCTGGGTGACAAGTATTACTGGGGCGGGCGCAGCGCCTGGGGCATAGACTGCTCCGGCCTGGTGAACCTGGCCTACCGCGCCTGGGGCCTGGAACTGCCGCGCAACGCCGACGACCAGTACGCCGCCTCCAGGAGCGTCAGCCGGGAAAACCTGAAGCCCGCCGACCTTATTTTCTCGGCTGAAGCCTCCACGCCGGGTCTTATCAACCACGTAATGCTTTATGCCGGCGGCGGAAAGCTGATAGAGGCCACCGGCGAGACGAACTCGGTCAGGGAGATCTCCTTCGCGGAAAAATTCGGCGCCGACTTTAAAAAAGCCAGGAACGGCATGGTGGCCGGCGGCAAAAAGATCTTCTTCAGAAAAGTCATAAACTAATCGGAGACAAAATGCGAACCTTACTGCTTGCTGTTTTAATAGGCGGCGGAGCCCCCGGCGCCGGCGCCCTGGAACTGGCCCCGGCCACCAAAGCCGAAACCCTGCTCTACGCCCACATGGGAGAGATAGTCACGCTTGACCCGGTCTATCCTTATGACGCCATTACGCAGGGGATGCTCTTCAACGTTTATGAGACGCTCATCAGGTTCAAGGGCGCGAGCCTCACGGTCTTCGAACCGCTGCTGGCCTCGAAAGTCCCGTCGACGCAGAACGGGCTGGCTTCGGCGGACGGCCTTACCTTCAAATTCCCCATACGGAAAAACATTAAATTCCACAACGGAGAGACGCTTACGCCGGAAGACGTTAAATATTCGCTCCTGCGCTTCATGTTCACCGATCCGACCGGCGGCCCGGCCTCGCTCTTCCTTGAACCGGTGTTCGGCCTGGCCTCCAGCCGCGGCGCCGATGGCAAACCCGCCGTTACAAAAGCCGAATTCGAAGCCGCGGTGAAAGTGCAGGGAGACAATGTGGTAGTGCGCCTGAAGCGCCCCTTCGCCCCCTTCCTCTCAATCATGGCCCGCTGGTCCTATGTGATGGACAAGAAATGGTGCGTCTCCCGCGGCGAATGGGACGGCGCCTATGAGACGATCCCGGCTTTCAGCAACCGCCCGAAGGAGAAGTCCGGGCTCTTCAACGCGGCCAACGGCACCGGCCCTTTCCTGGTGGCCCGTTGGGACAGCAATACAAAGCAGGCGGCCCTCAGCGCCAGCCCGGTTTACTGGGGCAAAGCCCCGCGCCTGAAGCGGATCATAATGAAGACCGTGCAGGAATTCGGCACCCGCCGCCTTATGCTCGAGGCCAGCGACGCCGATATAATAGACCTGCCCCGCCCCTTTGAGCCGCAGGTGCGCGGGCTTAAGGGCATAGTGCTCTACGACGACCTGCCCCGCCTGATGACGGACCCCGTGTTCTTTTTCACTTTCAACGTAAACCCGGTAGCAAACCCGGATATCGGCTCCGGCAAGCTGGACGGAGAGGGCATACCCGCCGATTTTTTTTCAAACCTCGACGTGCGCAAAGCCTTCTCTTATTCCTTCGACTACAACGGCTACCTCAAGGACGGCCTTAAGGGCAAAGCCACGCTGGCAAAAGGTTCGATTCCTCCGGGCATAGCCGGCTATAACCCCGCCACGCCCGGCTACGAATTCAACCGCACCCGCGCTACTGAATATTTCCGCAAGGCCTACAACGGCGAGGTGTGGAACAAGGGCTTCAGGTTCACCCTCACCTACAATACCGGCGGCGACGTGCGCCAGCTGGCCTGCGAGGTGCTCAAGCGCGGCGTGGAAGCCATAAACCCCCGCTTCCGCGTGGACCTGCGCGGCGTGGACTGGCCGGTCTATCTTGAGAAGACGCAGAACCGGAAGATGCCGCTTTTCACCCGCGGCTGGACCGGCGACTACCCGGACGCGCATAACTTTATTTTCCCCTTCTACCATTCCAAGGGGCGCTACGCCATAGCCCAGGCCTACTCCAACCCGGCGCTGGACAAGCAGATAGAGGCAGCCGTGACGGAGATCTCGCCGGTGAAACGGGCTGCCCTCTACGCGAAGATCCAGCGCGCCGCCTACGACGATGCCGTGCAGATCTACACCGTGCACCCGCGCGGGCTCTACGCGGCCAGGGACTCGCTCAAGGGCTTTTACGACAATGCGGTGTTCATGGGGATCTATTTCTACCCGCTCAGTAAACAGTAACTATGGAAAACAAGAAGCTCGGCGAATTGACCTCGATATTGAGAAAAGCCTACCCGGACGCCGGCTGCTCGCTGGACCATAAGGACCCTTTCCAACTGCTTATAGCCACCATACTTTCAGCCCAGTGCGCCGACGAGCGTGTGAACATGGTGACCCCGGCGCTTTTTAAAAAATACCCGGGCTCCGCGGAAATGGCGAAGGCGCAGATCTCAGACCTGGAGAAGCTGGTGCACTCTACCGGCTTCTACAAGAACAAAGCCTTGTCACTGAAAGAAACCTCAAAGACGATAGCGGAGAATTTCGGCGGTAAAGTGCCCAGGACCATGGAGGAGCTGCTTACCCTGCGCGGCGTGGCCAGGAAGACGGCCAATGTGGTGCTGGGCTCCGCCTTCGGCATAGCCGCCGGCGTTGTGGTGGACACCCACGTGAAGCGCCTGGCCTTCCGGCTGGGCCTTACGAAAGAAACCGACCCCACTAAGATAGAACGGGACCTCATGAAGGCCCTCCCGCAAGCCGACTGGATCTGGTTCGCCCACTCCCTGATCCTGCACGGCCGCGCCGTCTGCACCGCGCGGAACCCAGATTGCCCGGTTTGCCCGCTCAACAAGCTCTGCCCGAAGAACGGAGTGTAAGACAGCCCACGGAACGGACGGGCCTATTTCCTATAATATCACAATGTCCCTCCACCGCCTGCTGCCGCTTTTATTCTGTCTGCTGCCGGCCGCGCCGCTTTCCGCCGGTGAGGTGGTTAAAGTGCTGCTGCTTGGCGACTCCCTGACCGAAGGCCACGGAGTGGCCGCGGACGCCACTTATGCCGCCAATATGGAAAGCGCGCTGCTGGCCATGGGCCGGGACGATGTAGTGCTGCGCAATGCCGGCATAGGCGGCGCCACCTCCGCCGGCGGGCTCGCCCGCCTGCGCTGGCATCTGCGCGAAAAGCCGCCGCCCTCCGTGCTGGTGCTGGCCCTCGGCCCCAACGACGGCCTGCGCGGCCTGGACCTGGGCAGCATGAAGGAAAATCTGCGGGCTGTCATACGGCTGGCGAAGGAGGAGCGTATTAAGGTGCTGCTCGCCGGTATGAAGATCCCGCCAAATTACGGCAAGCCCTACGCCTCCCGCTTCGAGGCGGTCTTCAGGGAACTGGCACACGAGGAGAAAGTGCCGCTGATCCCTTTCCTGCTGGAGGGCGTGGCCGCCAACCCGGCGCTGAACCTGCCGGACGGCATACACCCCAACGAGAAAGGCTACAAGATAGTCGCCGCCACCGTGCTCAGGCGCCTGCTGCCCCTGCTCGGCGAGAAAGAGAAGAAAGGGCCTGGCCGATGAACAAGCCCTCCCCCGCCGTGCTGCTGCGCGGCCTGGGCATGACATATCCCCACGCCAAAAACCCCGTAGAGGTGCTCAAGGGCGTGGACCTGGAGCTGGCCCCAGGAGAGACGGCTGCCGTGCTCGGGCCCTCCGGCAGCGGCAAGTCCACCCTGCTCGCCCTGCTGGGCGGCCTCGACCGCCCCACCGCCGGGGAGATCCTCCTTTTCGGCTCGGACCTGGCGGCCATGACGGAGCCGGAGCTGGCCCGCTTCCGCGCCGGCAACATGGGCATAGTCTTCCAGCAATTCCACCTGATGCCGCACATGACAGCGCTAGAGAACGCGGCGCTGCCCCTGGAGATAGCGCGGGACCCGCGCGCGGAGGAGGAGGCCCGCAAGGCGCTGGCGGCCGTGGGCCTTACCCACCGCGAGGACCATCTCCCCGGCGAGCTTTCCGGCGGCGAGAACCAGCGCGTGGCTATAGCCAGGGCGCTGGTGACCTCGCCGAAGCTGCTGCTGGCCGACGAACCCAGCGGCAACCTGGACGTGCGCACCGGCCGCCAGGTGATGGACCTGCTGTTCCGGCTGGCAGCGGAGCGCGGCACAACCCTGCTGCTGGTGACGCATAACCCCGAGTTCGCCGCACAGTGCGGGCGCAGGTTCGTCCTTTCCGAGGGGAGGCTGGCGGATGCGTGAGGGCGCGCTTTTCCTGCGCCTGGCTCTCAGAGAGATCTCCGGGGCGCGCGGCTTCGCCCTTTCCTTCACGCTGACGCTGACGGCGGGGCTGGTCGGCCTTTTCACTATAGAGATACTGAAGGCGTCTTTTACGGCCTCGCTAGCCGGCAAATCGCGGGCCGCGCTTGGCGCCGACCTGCTGGTGCGCAGCCGCCGCCAGCTTTCCGAAGCCGAACTCTCCTCTATAGCCCGCCTGCTGCCGGCCGGCTCCGGGGAGCGGCGTGAGGCCTCGCTGCTTTCCATGGCGCTGGCCCCCGGCGGTGCCAGGCTGGTGGAACTCCGCGCCGTAAGATCGGAAGAGCGTCGTGTAGGGAAAGAGTGTGCTGGTG
>CAMTWW010000273.1:0-2494 GCA_947085555.1 uncultured Elusimicrobia bacterium
CTCGGGGCGCTCGCAGTCTACCGCCTCGGCGCGACTATCCCCATACCCGGCATCAACACCGCGGCGCTGCAGGCCATCTTCGATGCCCAGAAGGGCTCGCTGCTGGGCGTGCTGGACATCTTCTCGGGCGGCGCTCTGAGCAATTTCTCCATCTTCTCGATGGGCGTGATGCCCTATATCAACGCCTCTATCATCATGAGCCTGGTGCAGGGCGCGCATATTTTCCCCCTGCTTGACCGCCTACAGAAGGAAGGCGAGAGCGGCCGCAAGAAAATAACGCAGTTTACGCGCTATTTCACCTTGTTCCTGGCGGCTTTCCAGTCGCTGGGGCTCACGATAGCGATGACCAAGATGCAGGCCGGCGGCGGCCCTACCATCGTGACCGACCCGACCCTGGCTTTCTACTTCGTGACCGTGCTTACGCTGGTCACCGGCACAATGTTCGTGATGTGGCTGGGCGAGCAGATAACCGAGCGCGGCATAGGCAACGGCATCTCGCTCATCATCTTCGCGGGTATCGTAATCGGGCTGCCCTCGGCCATAATGGACATGGCGCGGCTCGTGCAGATAGACGAAATAAGCCTGTTTACGGCTATCCTCATACTGGCCGCGGTGCTCGCCATCGTCGGCTTCGTCATCTGGGTGGAGACCGCCCAGCGCAAGATCCCGGTGCAGTACGCGCAGCGCATGGTCGGCCGCAAGATGTACGGCGGCGCCTCCACCTTCCTGCCTCTGAAAGTCGACCAGTCCGGCGTCATCGCGGTCATCTTCGCGGTCTCGCTGATGAGCGTGCCCTACACTATCGGCTCCTTCAACCCCGGCGCGCCCTGGGCCCAGAAGCTGATGGCGATGATGAACCATACCAGCATTCTATACCAGATGGTCTATGTGGCGCTCATTATCTTCTTCTGTTACTTCTATAACTCCGTCAGCATCAATCCTAAGGACCTGGCCGAGAACATGAAGAAATGGGGCGGTTTCATCCCCGGCATCCGCCCGGGCGAGCCGACGGCCACCCATATAGAGTGGGTAATGAACCGCATAACGCTGAGCGGCGCTTTATTCGTTTCGCTGATAGCGGTGCTGCCGGATTATCTGCGGGCCGAATTCAACGTGCCGTTCTATTTCGGCGGCACCTCGCTGTTGATCGTGGTGGGCGTGGGTCTTGACACCATCGCCCAGACGGAGGCGCATCTGGTAATGCGCAACTACGAAGGTTTTTATAAGAATTCCCGGGTTAAAGGCCGCTGGTTCAACGTCGGAAGCTGACACCGTAGGCGGTTAACCTGAATTCCACAGTTTAATGTGGTTTTCATTATGAAAATCAGGGAGCGGAATTATACTGCGGAATTCCCCGCGAAGCGGGCGGAAAACTTCGGCTGAAGTTTTCAGGCTAACTGACAACACATGAATATTATTCTCCTGGGGTACCCTGGTTCCGGAAAGGGAACGCAGGCTAAGGTTCTTTCTCAAAAGCTGGGCATATTCCATGTCTCTACCGGGGAGATTTTCCGCGAGGAGCTCGCTAAGAAAACCCCGCTGGGGCAGGAAGTGTCCAAATACCTGGCGGCCGGCCGCCTGGTCCCGGACAAGCTGGTCCTGGAAGTTCTCAAGGCGCGGCTGAGCACGGAAACGCGCGGGCTGCTTTTCGACGGCTTCCCCCGCACCGTAGACCAGGCCGAGGGCCTGGATAACTGGTTCCAGGGCCGGGGGCAGTCCATAGACGCCGTGCTTTTCCTTAATGTGGCCGAGGAGGAGGTAGCCAGGCGCCTGGGCGCGCGGCGCACCTGTTCCGGCTGCGGCAGGATCTACAACGTCATCACCAGCCCCCCGGCTAAGGAAAACGTCTGCGACGCCTGCGGTAAACCGCTCGCGATCCGCGAGGACGACAAGCCGGAAGTGGTAGCCCGGCGGATACAGGTCTACAAGGACCAGACGGAGCCGCTGCTGGCTTACTACCGGGCTTCGGGGAATTTTTACGAGGCAGACGGCGGGCTGGCGCCGGACGTGGTGGCCGAAAAGGTCGCCGCGCTGATCAAGCGGTAAGCTGTGATAGAGATAAAGACACGGGAAGAGATAGAAAGAATGCGAAAGGCCGCGCGGGTGGTCGCGGAGGTCCTGTTTCAGCTTAAATCCCGCGTAAAGCCCGGAGTCTCGACGGCGGAACTTGATAAATTCGCGGAGAATCTGGTGCGCGAAATGGGCGCCGCCCCCGCTTTTCTCGGCTACCGCGGCTATCCCGCCACGCTCTGCGTTTCCATAAACGAGGAGATAGTGCACGGCATCCCCAGCCCCGGAAGGATCATCCGGGAAGGCGATATAGTCAGCCTGGACCTGGGCGCGGTCTGCGACGGTTTTTACGGCGACGCCGCCGTTACGGTAGCGGCCGGGGAGATCTCCGGCGCGGCCAGGAAGCTGCTGGACGTGACCAGCCGGGCGCTGGGCCAGGCCCTCTCCGCGGTGAAGGCCGGGGCGAGACTGGGAGACGTTTCCC
>CAMTWW010000274.1:0-22687 GCA_947085555.1 uncultured Elusimicrobia bacterium
ATTATCGCGCGGCTTGCCCCAAGGCTAAACCGCTATACATTAACGATATGAGCCTCCCCTGGGGCGGCTGGTTTGACCTTAACCGCAAGTGGACAACTGGGTCGCATAAAACCCATAGAACAGGCATAAACGCCGATGTTAGTAAGCGTCATGTTAAAAAGGCAAATAGAGCCAAACTTATTGAAATTATGTGCAATAAGGTCACTAAGAAGGAAGTTTATTCCGAAGGGGAAGTTTCCACTAAACAACCGCACTACCATCTAGGCCCCAAAGATAATCCAAAAGACGTAGAAAATGAAGCTGACGGTGATTATAAAATCACGAATTGTTGCGTGACGCCGGTTCCTGGAGTGTGTACTGACCTTTTAAGCCAAGGGACGACAATATACGAGCCGATTACCCCTTCGGATTGTCGGTGAAGGGCGGTATGAAAAGATCTACATGCGCTCTAACCGGTTTCTTCCTTGTCTATGCTTGTTTTGCCCCCGGGTTTGCGGCACAGAATGAAAGCAAGCCTGTTTTAGAACAAACCTTTGGGGCAATTACACCAGAGTCCTCTCAAACAACGCCGCAACATCCGTTGAAGCCTGAGTATATTAAGGCTATGGAGCTGTCCGCGCCGATGACGGAGGCTTTAAGCAAATACGACCCTGATTTTAAATTATGGGGCATGTCTGATTACCCCGCCGAACGAATCAAGGATTATCCTTACTCGGAGAAATCCCTGCCTTATGCCGTTAAAGGCGATTTAAACGGAGACGGCGTTGAGGACGCAGTTGTGGCCGGACACAATAAAGATGCCAATCTGATTCTGGCGGTACTGTCGGATAACGCGGGCTATTATGCCGCGACGGTCAGGGAAAATAAACATTACTCCTGGGCGCGTAAAAAGGGGAAAGAAATTCCGTACACAGTTACAGATACTCTTGCACCAAAGAAAAAAGGATTTAGATTTAGTGCCGGCGATGTAAGTACGCAAGTTGTTTTAAAAATGGACGGTTTTAGCCGCAACGGCATAAGCCTTTTTGACTATTGGGGAAAATATGATTTTGAACAGAAAGACGCCAAACGCAACGACATATGGGTCTATGAATATACTGAAACATTTACAGCCAAAGTTGTTATTGGCTCCATGATGTCGGTTCCCTCTCAGCAATTCAAGTCCGAATATGAGAGAAAGTTGCGGTTGGCTGGCCCTGCGATCAAGGCTTTGCGCGCTTATAACGGGGATTTCCGTACTTGGGAACTTAAAGACTATCCCAAAGACAAAATAGCGGATTATCCGTATTCTGAAAAATCACTCCCCTATGCGGTCAAAGGCGATTTTAATGGCGATGGCAAAGAGGACTGGGCTCTGTCCGGGCATGACACTGACTCCAATATTACGTTGGCGGTGCTCTCCATGCCGGCCGGCTACAATATACGCTTGTTAAATACTACCCCGTGCTACAAGATGATACGTGAACAGGGGGCAACTGCTCCGCATACACCAACCAATATTCTTACGGCTCAGGAAAAAGGCCGAAAATTTACTGAGGACTATTCCAAAGACGAAATCGTAATAAAGAATGATGGCTTTACCGACGAATTCATAAACGGTTGTGTTTCAATGTTATACACAGAAATACCAGCGGATACCGTTGGTTTTAAAACAGATTCGGAAGTGCTGATAACGGAGGAAACCGTTTATGGGTTTACCGGATTAGGTAATATGACTTTTCTTAATGAGTATGTGAAAACATTCACCGAACATGCCTATAGCGGTCCCCCGGATAATTCTTACGAAGAGGCCGTGGACTTTTAATTCAAAAGATTATGGAAATTGCTGGGAGGATAAGAAAATGAAAATCAATTCGCTATTTCATATTTACGCGGCCGTGCTGCTGTGGGCTATGCCAGCTTTTTCTGCGGAGCCTCTAGGGAATGAAGTGGACCCCGATAACTTACAGGCGTGTATATCCGCCCGTAACTGATTTGGCAGCCTATAAAAAAATAATGAAGAAAAAGATAGGCGTTATTTTCGGGGGGAAGTCTTCCGAGCACGAGGTTTCCATTGAGTCGGCGAAAACGGTTTGCGCTAAGCTTGGAAAAGCCGGCTTTGCCGTCCTGCCTTTTTACGCGCCGCGCAGCGGCGCCTGGAGACTCGTGAAAGTAAAGGACCTGCTGTCGGGAGCCGGACTTACGGGGCCGGAAATAGAGCCTTCCCTGGGCGGGGGCTGCTTCATAAGGAAGGGCGGCGGCAAGCTTAAGCCGGACGCGCTTTTCCCGATAATCCATGGGTCCACCGGGGAGGACGGCGTGCTGCAGGGGCTGCTCGAGCTTACCGGCATCCCCTACGCCGGTTGCGGGGTCACGGCCTCGGCCGTAGGCATGGATAAAATAATCTCGAAAGAGCTTGCGGCGCTGGACGGCATCCCGGTGCTGCCGCACGTGGTTATCCGGGCCCATCAGAGAGCCGAGATGGGGCCGCTGCTTAAAAAGGCGGAGAAGCTGGGCTTCCCTCTTTTTGTAAAGCCCGTGGCGCAGGGGTCGTCTGTCGGGGTTTTTAAAGTCAAGCGGCCGGCGGAACTGCGCCCGGCCGTGATTAAAGCGTTCCGCTTTGATAATGCCGTGATGATAGAGAAAGGGATAGACAGGGTCAGGGAAATAGTCTGCGGGGTGCTGGGCTCCGGCGGGGGGGCGAAGGCCAGCGTGACGGGAGAAGTCGTGCCCAAAGGAAAGCACGAGTTCTTCGATTATGAGGCCAAATACCTGGACGATGACGGTATGGACTTCCTGCTCCCCGCCCCGCTTTCAGCCGGGACCTCGGAAAGGCTCAGGGCACTGGCGGTGAAGATCTTCCTGGCGCTGGGGGGGTCGGGCATGGCCCGCGTGGATTTCTTCATGGATCCGAAAGACGAAAAAAAGGTCTATTTCGGCGAGATAAACACCCTCCCGGGCTTCACCTCGCACAGCCTGTACCCGCGCTTGTGGGAGAAAACCGGCCTGAAGCCGGAAAAGGTGCTTAAGGAGCTGGTGGCCATCGCCCTGCGAGCCGCGGCCCGGAAGCGCCGGCTGTCAATTAAGAAAGGCTGAAGGCTGAAGGCTTACTACTTCCCCCTTTCCCCCTACTATTCCGTCCCGTCGTCCTCTACGTATTCATATTCGTATTCTTCTTCCGGGGCGGCTTTCTTCGCCTGCGGTTTGGCCGCGGGCTTGGCCGCACCTTTCTTCGGGCTTTTCTTCGGGGGCTTTGCCTCGGATTCCCTGGCCAGGGCCTTGAAGGCGGCCTTCCCGGCTTCGTTGGAGGGGGAGACCGATTTCCTGGCGCGGTCCACGACGAAGGTATAGTTAAGGCTGTTGGTCTTCCCGGGGATCATGGCCGTTATATCAAACATGCCGTCGGCGGCCGGCTTCACTTCCCAGGAGGTGCGGTTGAAGTTCCCGCCGGCATTGCCGGCATGCTCATAGATCTTGTTCTCAAGGCTGGGGCCGCCGGGCTTCAGCTTGAAAGTGCGGGCGATGTAAATTATCTCGGGAGCGACGTCGGCCTGCATGGGTTTCTTCGGGGACTGCTCCTCGGGGGTGGCCGGCTGCTGCGCCTGCTGTTCCGGCGGGGCCTCCTTGGTCAATTCCTCCATGGCCGCCAGCGCCGCTTTCTGCGCTTCCGCCCCGGTCTGCTGCGGCGGGGCCTCAGGGGTGCTTAGAAAGGGGATAGGGAAGGGGATGAACTTCGTGGCGTCGAAAATGCCGAAATTCTTAAGCCCGGCCACGGCCCCGGCCAGCACCGCCGCCAGCAGGACCAGAGTAATGATCAGCCTGAGTATCTTTTTAAGGGCCGGCACTATCCTGGAGGGCTTGCTGCCTGTATCCGCTATCTCGACCGGTTTCGCGGCTTCTTTAGCGGGTTCGGCTTTCGGCTTTTCGGCCTGCCTGACCGGCTGCACCCCGAAAACGGTGTCCGAATTCTTCTCCATTTCCATCTTCTGGGCCATCGCCGGAGCGGGGGCCGGCTGGGGGGACCTGAACGCGACTTTGAGTTCGCCGATCGCGTTTTCAAGGTAAACCAGTTTGTCCATCACCTCGCGCTGGAACTGAGAGTTCTTAATGGAGGAGATAACCTCGCCCATCTGGTCCAGCTTCAGGCGCAGGGGGTCCACCGCCGAAGTTATATCCTGGCGGGTGGCCGAGTTCTTAGAAAGGGCGTCCAATCTCTGGACCAGTCTTTCCAGGCCGGCCAGGTCGGCTACCGGGGCCGGCGCCGCGGCAACCGGTTCGGCGGCCGGCTCGGCCGCGGGGGGGAAGGAGATGGATGACGGTTCGGCGACAGGGATGACAGGCGGCAGCTGTTCGGCCGGTTTAGCGAAAGCCCGCTGTGGCTCAAGGGCTATTCCCTCCGGAGTGGCGCCGGAGGAATCGTTATAGGGTTGAGCGTCCGGCGCGGGCTGGCTCTGCGCGGAGAGAGATTCAGAGCGGCGCTCAATGCGTGAAAGCGAGATAGGATCGAAAGCGGAAGAGGACTGCTGCGACTGGGCGGCCTGGGTGTGCTCGCCGCCCGCCTTGCCCAGGCGGTTGGAGGCGATGTTAATCCCCGACGGCGCGTGTTCCGTGGGGGGGACGGGGTCGAGGGGCTTAGAGGCTGTAAGGGGTTTGAAGCTTAAGGAATGACTTTCCGATTTAGCCAGTGGTTCGGGCGCGGGGGCCGCGGCGGGCTGGGTCGAAGGAGGCGGGGCGAAGGTTTCCGGCGCTACGGTAAGGACATCCGCCGCGGCGGCGGGGGCGCGGGAGATGCTGCCCTGGCCTATAAGCGCCGAAAGCTCGGGATAGGCGGAAGCCTCTTTCCAGTCTTCGGTTTTTTCTCCTACGGGCGTCTGCGGGCAGACTAGCAGGGAAGGCGAGAAAGACGGCAGCTCCAGCAGCTTTCCCTTTTCAAAAGGGCCGAGGATCTCATTGTTAACGTATGCCCAATATTTCATAGCTCCTTCCTG
This sequence comes from uncultured Elusimicrobia bacterium, assembly GCA_947085555.1. Classification (GTDB taxonomy): domain Bacteria; phylum Elusimicrobiota; class Elusimicrobia; order Elusimicrobiales; family UBA9959; genus UBA9959. The sequence goes on from CAMTWW010000274.1 coordinate 4,968, forward strand.
TTCCCGGGTTCATCGCGCTTCCTGTAACAATTCTAATATTTACCTGTTACAGAAATAATAACTAATAATTAAATCCTTATATTGGTACAATTTACACATGGACTTGAAAATTTTACGGCTGCTCGTTTATTTCTTTTCCGGGCTTATAATCGTGTTTTCACTTCTTATGGCGGTTAATTATATAGGAAGCCTCTCCGGTTCCCGCGCGGAGATGCCGGGCCAGGAAGAGGAGGGCGGGGGGAAGCTGCCTGTTTCCGAGGCTTTGGCGCAGCAGGCTATGACCTCGGCCAGGTACGCCGGCATAAGCGGTTCCATGATCCCCGCCCAGCGGCAGGTCCTTTCCACCTCGGCGGTCAATTCTTCCGGGGCTATCAGGCTGGTCAGGGAGAAGAATTTCGGCGGGGTGGCCGAGCCCCCCAAGGACATGATGTCCATCCTCAGCGAGCTGAGCGGGGGCGATAAGAAAAAGCCGGCCCCGATAAGGCTGAAGGAATCGGACCTGGATGGGGAGATTAAAAGCCTGGGGGGCGGCCCCGATAAAGAGCCGCGCGTGAAGGGGGCGGCTATGCCGGAGATGGGGCGCGGGGCGGCGCAGGAGGGCGTAACGCTGCTGAGCGCGCCCGTGGATTACAAGCTCTTCAAGAGTTCGGACACCTGGTGGGCTTTCGCCAATTCCCGCAAGCTGGAGCCCGCCGCCCACGATTTTTCTTCCGCCAACCTGCTGATACTGGTGTCCCTTTCGGATTTCCCGAACCGTATTTTCACCATCGCGGGCATCGAGCGCGGAAAAAAAGAAACCGTGGTAAGTTACCGCGTGAACCCGCTGGCGATGGCCTCGGAAATGCAGCCCGGGCAGCGCGATTCCTACGCTTCCGCCCCGGTTCCGAAAGGCGTCCCTGTGCGCCTGAAACAGCTGCCCTGACGAATTAAGGTGGACGAATTAAGGTGACACACAACTTAACTCTGCCGTGTGTGAGTTAAGTTGTGTGTCACCTTAATTCAACCCCTCATCCTCGCCAGCTTCGCCGCGAAAATTATAGCCGCCTTCATGCCTGCGGGGTCGGCCTTGTTCTTCCAGGCGATGTCGAAGGCCGTGCCGTGCGCCGGGGAGGCGCGCGTAAAAGACAGGCCCCAGGTCCAATGCACAGCAGGCCCCTTCCCGGGGGCGGCCTTCAGCGGCGCCAGGGCCTGGTCGTGGTAAAGGCAGAGCAGCCCGTCGCTTTTCCCGGAGAGGTGGGCGGCCCAGGCCGCGTCCGCAGGCCAAGGGCCGTTCACCCGCAGCCCTTCTTTTTTCAGGTCCCTGAGCGCCGGTAGCAGGATTTTTATTTCTTCCCTTCCCGTTACGCCGCCGTCGCCAGCGTGGGGATTCAGGGCGCAGAGGGCGATGAGAGGCTCCTTCAGGCCCAGAGCCTTCAGGGCCGAGTTGAAAAGACGGGCTTTTTCTTTTACCAGTTTCCCGGTTAGGCTGGAACTTAAGTCTTTAAGCGGCACATGCTCCGTGACCAGGGCCGCGTTCACCCGCCCGCGCGAGAAAAGCATGAGCGGCTCGCGCTTTTCGAGGAGGCGGAAGAGGTCTGTGTGGGCGGGCGCCGGGGCTCCGGCCAATGCCCAGGCCTCTTTCGAGACGGGGGCCGTTACGAGCGCGTCAAAAAAACCGGACCTGACAAGCTTTACCGACAGGAGGACGGCCTTTAAGGATGCCCCGCCGCCGCCGGCCGTAGGGCGCGGCCTTGAGAAGTCGAGGCCGGTGGCAGCCACGGGCAGCAGCGGGCACAGGGACGGGGTCCAGCCGGCCCGCTTGAGGGCCGCCGTGTCGCCGGCGACGAAAGGGCGGCAGGCCCGCCGTACGGTGGCGCTTTTCAGCGCCTTGACGGTTATTTCCGGCCCTATGCCCAGCGGGTCCCCGGCTGTAATGAGTATGAAAGGTTTCAAGGTTTTGATAAATTATAGCAACGGAAAGCAACGGAAAGCCACGGAAGGCAACAGAACGTAAGAAAGGAAATTCAGCAATATTCTCTTACCTTCCGTTGCTTTCCTTTGCCTTCCGTTGCTTTCCGTTGCTTTCCTTTGCCTTCCGTGGCTTTCAGTAGCTTTCTTGCCGCTACTTCTTTTCGCCGATGAAGAGCTGTATTTTCGCGCCTTTGCGGAGCTCCTTTATATAGGAACCAAGTTCCGCAGCGAACGAGTTCTGGGTCAGCACCTGCTCCAGGTCTTCCTTCACGGCCTCGTAGCGCAGTTTCTGGGCCGCGCGCTTCTCCTCAAGGCGGAGTATATGCCAGCCGAACTTGCTCTCGACCGGCTGCGAGTTCTCCCCGACCTGGAGCCTGAAAGCCGCGGCCTCGACTTCAACGGGCAGCATGCCTTTTACCACGTAGCCCAGGTCGCCGCCGCGCCCGGCGCTTTCCTCGTCGTCGGAATTCTTCTCGGCGGCCGCGTCGAAATCGGCGCCGCCGTCCAGGTCCTTGCGCAGGGCCAGGACCTTGTCCAGGGCGGCCTTCTTTTCCTCCGGGGCCGCGCCCTCTCTCAGTTTGACAAGGATATGGCGCAGGCGCAGACGCTCGGCGGTTATCTCCTTGAATTTTCCGGCCACAGCCAGCAGGTCCTGCATAGCCTCCGCGTCCAGGCCCTTTATGGCGGCTTCCTCGCCTTTAAGAACCAGGTTGATATTGTCGAAGTAGGCTTTCGTCTCCGCGTCGCCTGGCATTTTGGCCCGGGTTTTTATAGTGTCCTGCACTAGTTTCTGCACCAGGAGCTGCCTGCGGATGCGCTCCCTGAATTCCTCCATCGTGACGCCTTCTTTTTTCAGTTCGGAGCGGAAAGCCGCCTCGGCCTTCTCGGCGCTGAGCTGGGCGCCGTCGGGGGTGCGGGAGAAGCGCTTGCGGATCTCGCCCATGCCGTTCTCCAGCTCGCGCTCGTAAACCTTCAGCTTCAGCGCCTCGGCTTTCTGCCGGAGCAGGGCCTCGTCCACCAGCTTGTCCAGGGCGGCTTTCTCTATCTGCGCCTCGGCGTCCTTCTGCTTGAAGAAGTCGGGCATCGCGGCGGCGTACTGCTCGGTCAGCGCCTCTTTGGCGCGCTTGTAGTCGGAAATGGTCACGGGCTCATTGTTCACGCTCGCGGCCAGCTCCTCCACCACTTTAGCCCAGGCGGGGGCGGCGCAGGCGCACAGGGCCGCCGCAAGCAGGAATTTATTTATAGTTTTCATCTATGACCTCCACTTTATTCTTCTCCTGGAACTTGGCCAGGTAGGCGTCGAATTTCTTCTTCTCGATTATCTTGCGCACCCGCTCCAGGGCCGTGGCCGGGTCGGCCTTGTCCTGCGCGAGTTTCTTTATGATGTGGAAGCCCATGGCGGTTTTCACTATGCCCTGGGTTTCTCCGGTGCGCATCTTGAAGGCCATGTCTTCCAGCTCGGGCATGAATTCCCCGTACATCACCGGCGGCAGGCGCACGGTTTCCTTGTCCAGGGAGTATTCTTTGGCCGTCCTGTCGAAATCAGCCCCGGCTTTCAGCTTTTTCATGACCTTCTCCGCTTCCTCGTAGCTGGGCAGCAGGATATGGGCCAGGGTCACCCTGTTGGGATATTTCTGGTAATACTCCCGCGCCTCCTGCTCGCTTACCTTCAGCTCGCTGGAGCGCATCTCATCTACCCACAGGCGGGTCAGCATGAAGTCCTTGTAGGCCAGCAGGGTCGTCTTCATCTCCGCTTCTTTTTCCTTTACCTTGCCCTTATAGTCGTCGCCGCCGGCCACCGGGCTCGAACGCGCGGCTATCAGCATGAGCCGCTCATGGATAATAACGTCCAGGAACTGCCTGCGGCCCGGTTTGGAGGACAGGTATTCCTGCGCCGCGGGGCTGATCTCCGCGAATTTCTCCTGCAGGTAGGCCTCGGTTATCTTTTCGGAGCCCACGCGGGCGATAACCTTGCCTTCGTTCTTTGAGCAGGCCGAAACCGCGGCGACAACTGCGATGAGAGCCATAAGTCTTTTCATAATTAATATAAATCTATCATTTTAGCCCCGAGCCGGGCAATCCGGCGGCGGGAGGCGCTCTTATCTTTTATATAATTGATTCATGTCTTTTATCCGCAGATTCCTGGACTACCTGGACGGGCTTTCCGCCAGGGAGCTGGTCCTTAAAGCCGTTTACCTTATCGGCGTGCTCTCCGCGGCGGGCATCCTGTTCTCCTCCGTGCTGATGCGCAAGATCCTTTCCGACATCCCCTCTATAGACAAGCTGGACGAATATACGCCCTCGCTTACCACCTATGTCTACGACATCAACAACCAGGTCATAGCCGAATTTTCCGTGGAAAAGCGCGCGCTGCTGCCGCTCAGCAGGATCCCGGTGGATATGCAGAACGCCGTCATCGCCATGGAGGACCAGAACTTCTACAGGCACTGGGGCGTCTCGCCCAGGGGCATCATGCGCGCCCTGCTGCGCAACATCCTCCGCCACCGGCGCGCCGCGGGCGGGTCCACCATCACGCAGCAGCTTTCGCGCGGCATCTTCCTCAAGCCGGAGAAGGCCTACACCCGCAAGATCAAGGAGATCGTCCTGGCCCTGCAGATAGAGCGGAATTTCTCCAAGCCGGAGATCCTGGCGCTGTATCTCAATCAGATCTATTTCGGCAACGGCGTTTACGGCGCGCAGTCCGCCTCCAAACTTTATTTCGGCAAGGACGTCTCGGAGATGACGCTCGGCGAGTGCGCGCTGCTCACGGGGCTGATCCCCTCCCCGGAGCGCTACTCGCCCTTCAACAGCCTGGAAAAGGCGAAGCAGCGCCGCGGCCTGGTGCTGAACCGCATGAAGGAACTGAACTTTATCACCGCCCGGGAGGCGGAGGCCGCCGCCGGCGAGAAGATCCCGACCGAGAAATCCACGATGTTCGCCAGCCACGCTGCCTACTTCGTGGAATACGTGCGCCAGATCCTGGAGCCGAAATACGGGGTGGCCCAGTTGTGGAAGGGCGGGATGAAGATCTATACCACGCTGGACCTCTCAATGCAGGTGCCGGCGGAGAAGATAATGGAGAAGAACCTGGCCAAGTACGACCAGGACGCCGCCAAGGCGCCGCCGAAGCCCGAGGGAGAGAAAGCCGGAGAGAAGAAAGAGGAGGAGACGGTCGCGACCTCGTCCCCCACCCTGCAGGGCGCCTTCGTCATCCTGGATACCAAGACCGGCGCGATAAAGGCCATGATAGGCGGCCGGAATTACCGCGACAGCAAGTTCAACCGCATCACGCAGGCGGCGCGCCAGGCCGGCTCCAGCTTCAAACCCATGGTCTGGATGGCCGCCCTGATGAACGGCTATAACCCGGCCAGCCTGGTGGAAGATTCCCCGATGGCCTATTATTACGACGGGAAGGACTGGCGGCTGCTGGAAGGCGCTACCGACCAGTATTCGATAGACCTGGCCATCCAGCCCTTCGTGGGGAACAAGGATTTCAAGATCTGGGTCCCCAATAACTTCGACAACAAGTTCCAGGGCCGCATAACGCTGCGCCGCGGGCTGGAGCTCTCGCGCAACCTCTCCTCCATCTACCTGGTGACCAGGGTAGGGCCCACGCTGGTGGCGGACGTCGCGCACCGCGCCGGCATCAAACGCCACCTCGAGGCGGTGCCGTCGATAGGGCTCGGAACCTCGCTGGTCAACCCTCTGGAAATAGCCAGTTCTTTCTCCACTTTCGCCAACGGCGGCATCCACGCCGTGCCTTTCGGCGTGCTGAAGGTCACGGACAAAGCGGGTCGGGTGCTCGAGGAGTTCGTCCCGGAAGAGAACGAGAGCTTCTCGCCGCAGCTCTCCTACGTGCTGGTGAACATGATGAAGGGCGTGGTGCAGCGCGGCACCGGCTCCTACGCCGCGAAGCTCAAGCGGCCCATAGCAGGCAAGACCGGCACCAGCCAGGACTCCAAGGATATGTGGTTTATAGGCATGACGCCGGACTTGACCACCGGCGCCTGGATGGGGTACGACGACATGAGTTCCCTGCCGATGAAGGACTGGACCGGCGGCGGCACCGTGGTACCGTGGTGGACCGAGATCATGGAGACGGTGCTCAAAGACCAGCCGGTCCGGGACTTTCCAGTGCCGGAGGGCATAGTATTCGTGACGGTGGACCAGGAGACCGGCAAGCTCTCGCTCCCGACCTGCAAAAAGAAGATCCTGGAGGCCTTCATCAAAGGCACCGAACCCAAAGAATTCTGCGACGCGGCGCATTAAGTAGTAAGGATTAAGGATTAAGTGGTAAGTAGTAAGCAACTAAGTATCACAGCTTAATCCTTACAACTTAATCCTTACTTATATATGCGGGGGAGCTTCGCGTTGGCTGAAGTGCGGCGGACATGCAGGGCTACGGGGGTGCCTGGCTTCGCTTCCGGGATGCCGGTTACGTCGAGCATAGTGTGGGCTATGCCCGTCCTGCCGGTGAAAAAAGCTTTCTTGCCGTTTATTATTCCCCAGTACCTGAACCCCGATGTTATCCTTATCCTGTTCTCCGTCGGTTCCATCGTGAGCCCGTCGGAATAGCCCGCCGGGATGGTGGCCAGCCGCAGCCGCGCCGGGGCGGTGAACTCTCCGGCATAGCCCAGCGACTCGCCTTTCTTCACGTTCCTCACCGAAATTATCCTGGCGTAGAACTGCCAGGGTCTGCCCAGGCCCGGTAGCGGCGGGCCCTGCTTTTTCTTTTTGTAAACGTCGGTGGGATAAATGCCGTACAGCAGATTCCCGATACGGACCATGTCCAACTGCCAGTGGGGAAAGTCGCAAAGGATGGGGCTGTTGGCCGCATGGGCCTTAAGCCCGGGGACTAGGGCGCGCAGGCGCTCTACCAGCGAACTGAAGGAGGAAAGCCTTTCCTCGGCCTCGGTCATGTTCTGCGCCGGGCGGTAGGCCAGGTGCGCTGAAACACCGCCGGGCCTGGCTTTTTTAAACTCAAGCGCGGTCCTCAGGAGGGCTTCGGCTTTCTCCGGCTTTATTCCCCAGCGGCCCAGCCCCAGGTCTATATCCAGGTGGTAGGGCGTCGTTGTTTTTGCGGCCCGGTTCAGGGCTTTTATAAAATCCAGGGAATCCGCGGCCGGTATCAGGCCGTTCTTTACTATCAGCGGCGCTTCCTCGGGCAGCGACGGGGCGAGCAGGTGTATAGGCGTTCTTTTGAAAGTCCCGCGCAGGAGCGCGCCTTCCTCGGCGGTCAGCGCCCCCAGGCAGTCCGCCCCGTTCTCAAGGGCCGTCTTTCCCACGGCCGCGGCGCCGTGGCCGTAACCGTCGGCTTTTACCACCGCCATGAAAGAGACGCCGGGCTTAAGGGCCTTTTTAATAGCCCGGACATTCCCGGCAAGTATTTTCAAATCTATTTCAACCCACTTAAGCATAGTTAGTTGAGAAAATTATATCATTAGTATTAATAGCATGATTGCCAAAGCTGTAAAAGGGACTCCCAATATAAGCGCCAAGGCCTGGTTCGCTCTGAAGGCCTATGAAAAAGCGCCGTCCGGCATGCTGGTCGCCGCCTCGGGCGAAGACATCCTTTCCTCCTGGCTCCACGCCTTTAACTCCCTTTCCTCCCTGCTGGCCGGCCTGCCGCCCTTCGAAGTCTGCCTCTGGGGGGGCGATAGATCGGAAAAGGCCAGGGCCATGCGCGCGCTCTATTCGCCCGAGCCCGGAAAGAACTATATTCATGTGGCCTCGCCCGAGGCTCTCGCGGAACCTCTTATGGCCGGGGAGTCTTATTCCTCGCTGCGTTTTTATTTCAGGCAGGCGCATTCCTATGAAAGGACTGCCTCCCTCGACCTTTTCATAAAAGCCGGCTATGAGCGCGTTTCCTTCGTAGAGGAAAAAGGGCAGTTCGCCGCGCGCGGCTCGGTGGTGGATTTTTACGCCCCCGGCTCCGAGAAGCCCGTGCGGCTTTTCTTCTCGGATAAAAAGCTGGAGAGCATACGCTGTTTCGAGATAGACACCCAGCACACCTCCGGCTTCTTCGAGAGCGTGGACGTGCCGCCTAATATCTTCGGCGGTACCGGCCGGCCCCTGTACGCCTGCGCCGGGAGGGACTGGAAGCTCTTTCTGGCTGCGCCGCCGCCGGAAGGCGCGGCGGCGGCTGGGGAAATTTATTCTTTCAGCTCTTTGCCCGGCGAGGAAGCAGCCGAGGATTTCGGCGCGGCCGCGAACCTGAATTTTAACTCGGATATCAAGATACTGGCCGGGGAGCTCCGCCGCCTGAAAAAGTCAGGCCTGGCCTCCAGGCTCTTCTGCATAAACCGGGGCGAGGCCGAGCGCCTGGCGGAATCTTTGGCCGACGAAGGCGCCGGCGGGCTGGTGTCCATCTCCACCGGCTATATCGAAGAAGGCTTCGTGCACGCGCCGTCGAAGACCGCCGTCATCACCTCCTCGGAACTTTTCCGGCGCCGCTACCGCTTCGACCCCGCCTCCATAAAGCCCAGGAATAAATTCTTCAAATGGACGGACCTGAAGACGGGAGACTTCATAGTGCACGAGGATTACGGCGTGGGCCGCTACCTCGGCATCAGGAAGGCTTTTTTTAGGAACGCCTACGGCGAGCGGGTGGAGGATTCCGACTGCCTCTACCTGGAATACGCGCGCGGCGATAAATTATTGGTGCCGCTGCATGATTTCACCCACGTGCAGAAATATATAAGTTCCGAGGGCAAAGTGCCGCGCCTTTCGCACATGGACACCAAGACCTGGAGCGAGTTGAAGAGCCGCGTGAAAAAGGAAGTGGAAGCTCTTGCGCTGGAGATTCTTAAACTGGAGGCAGAGCGCGCCGCCGTCAAGACCTCGGCCCTGCCGCATAGCGGGCATCTGGAAGAGGAGTTCGCGGCTTCCTTCCCTTTCCAGGAGACCCCCGATCAGGCCAGGGCCATAGCCGAGGTCCTGGCCGACCTAGAGGCTGAGCTCCCTATGAACCGGCTGGTGGCAGGCGACGTGGGCTTCGGCAAGACCGAGGTGGCCATGCGCGCCGCGATGCGCGCCGTGGCGAACGGGAAACAGGCCGCCATACTCGTGCCCACCACCATCCTGGCCGACCAGCATTGCCGCAATTTCACCAAGCGCTTTGCCGGTTTTCCGGTCAATATACAAGTGATCTCCCGCTTCGTGCCGCCGGCAGACCAGAAAAAGATCCTGGCCGGCCTGGCCCGCGGCAAAGTGGACATCATAGTCGGCACGCACCGCCTGCTCCAGAAGGACGTGCAGTTCGCCGCCCTGGGCCTGATGGTGGCCGATGAGGAGCACCGCTTCGGCGTAAAGGACAAGGACCGCATCAAGTCCATGGCCAAAGGCGTACACTGCCTGCTGATGAGCGCCACGCCCATACCGCGCACACTTTACCAGTCGCTCTCTTCGCTTAAGGCCATGTCGGTGATAGAAAGCGCCCCCGTCGGGCGGCAGGCCATCTCCACTTTCGTGCGCCCCTTTACCGAGAAAAGCGCCGCCGAGGCCGTAACCTATGAGCTGGCCCGCGGCGGGCAGGTCTATTACGTGCATAACCGCGTGCAGACCATAGAAAGCCGCAAAACTTACCTGAAAAAGATAATGCCGGAACTGCGCGTGGTGGTCGTGCACGGCCAGATGCGCGCCGACGCCGTGGAGACGCATATGTGGGAGTTCCTGAACGGCAAATACGACGTGCTGATGGCCACCACCATCATCGAGTCGGGCCTGGATATCCCCAGCGTGAACACCATGATAGTGGAGAACGCCCACGAGCTGGGCCTCGCCCAGCTTTACCAGCTGCGCGGCCGCATAGGCCGGGAAAAGCAGAAAGCCTACTGCTATCTTTACTACCCCGGCTGGATGAAGACCGGGGCGGAGCGCCTGAAGCAGAAAGCCGAACTCCTGAAGTCCAGGGCCGAGGGCAACGATGAGCCCGCGCCGATCAGCGAAGACGCGGTGCGCCGCCTGAGCGCGCTGGAGGAGTTTACCGAGCTGGGCTCCGGCTTCCGCCTGGCCATGCGCGACCTGGAGATACGCGGGGCGGGGGAACTCCTGGGCCTGCGCCAGCACGGCTTCATAAATTCCATCGGCCTCGAGATGTACATAAAGCTGCTGAACGGGGAGATAGACCGGATAAAGGGCCGCCAGGGGGCCGGCGAGATCCCCGAGCCCAAGATGGACGTGCTGGTCCCGGCCTTCATCCCGGAGGATTATGTGGGCGACGATATGGAGCGCCTGAACTTCTACAAGAAGCTCCTTAACGCCAGGGAAACGGAACTGCCGGGCTTGCTGAAGGATTTCGAGGATATCTCCGGGCCCGCCCCCGCGCCGCTCAAGAACCTGGTGGAGTTGATCCGCCTGAAAAAAGTCCTCGCGAAAAAATTAGTGCGCGCCGTGACCCAGAAGGGGGAAGACTTGGAGATTTTCTTCCTGCCCGGCGCTAAAGTGGAAGGAAAAGCCATAACCGGCTGGCGCCAGGCCTTCGGCCAGCGCCTCTCCTTCCTCCCCTCTAAAGCCGGCGACGGCATCAGGATAAATTCCGTGGACGACCCCCTCTCCGATATCGCTTCGGTCTCCCACGCCCTGTCCGCCTGACCCCCCCTGTGTTTCCCAATGAAAATCTGCTAAAATATAAGTGTAACGTTAGTAAGTAATCGCTCTTTGAGAACCCATTTGTTGCAGTTGTGACAAGCGGGGGTGAACCAGGTTCGACGTTAACTTGTTCTGTCAGATCAGCAGGTCATGGTTGACCAGGCCATGTAAAACAGGGTCAAAACAACAAAAGCCAACTCCAACGAGATGGCCTGGGCGCACGCTTAAGTGTGCCTCGCTCGCAGACTGCCGCCCGCGCGGAATGTAGAGCGTTACAATGCGGGATGCTGTCTTTTGGGGCGCGCTTCGTCCCTGGAAGGCAAAAGACTATACGGAGCTTGTCCGGTACTTGTCGCCTTGAACTTAGTCCGGACGAGACAAACTCGAGGCTAAGCCTGTAGCGGTTCTGACAAGCGGTTGGCGGACTCGGGTGCGACTCCCGACACCTCCATAATTTAAAGCCGGTCTTCTTTCGAGGACCGGCTTTTAATTTATGGAGGCTATTGAGCCAGCAAGGTCTACCCCAATAGGTCAAAAGTAAAGACCTGACCCCATCCCCCGCCGATGATGGTAAGCGGCCGAGGTGGAAGGAGGCATAAGACTATGCACATGCTGCCATGCGTGGGATTCATGGGAAGCGTGCCAAAGGTCATAGGTCTGCTGCAGATTGGTCCAGAGATTGGGACTGGTGCGGAATGCCTGGGAAAGGCGTAAAGCCATATCCGGCGTAATAGCGCAATGCTCGTTAACGATCTTAGAAAGAGTCTTCCGGGAGATATCTAAAGCCTTGGCGGCGGCGGAAACCGTAAGTTTCAGCGGTTCCAGGTAGTGCCTTTTAAGGATTCCTCCGGGGTGCGTGGGGGGCCGTGTTTTCTTATTCATAATAATTTACCCTTTCTAGTGATAATCCATGTAATCAACCACGTAGGCGTTTCCGTTTTTAAATTGGAATATAATACGCCAGTTGCCGGAAACTCTAACCGCCCAATATCCTTTAAGCTCTCCTTTGAGCGGATGCAGAACCGAACCAGGATAGTCCATATCCTTGATGATCGCCGCGGCATCCAGGCGGTCCAGTATGTCCGCCAATTTCTGTGCTTGGCCTGGCTGGATACCTTTCTTTGAGCCGGTGTAAAAAAACTTTTCCAGGCCTTTGTGTTTAAAAGTCTCGATCACGGTTATAGTGTAACCTATAGAGTTACACTTGTCAAGAGCTATTTTTAGAGCAACGTCGACCGGGACGGGTTAGTACTTCTCTTGACCCCCCCTACCCTCAAGCGCACGAAGGCGACACTTAAAAGGGATAAAGGAAAATTCCTCGACGAGTGGGAAAAAGAGGATTGGACTTTTGCGACACTGGCGGGGTGTCGGCTTAGTCTGCCATTTAATCTACCTTAATATTCAATATTTCAACAACGTCCCCTGATACAATACTTTTTTTATAGGGGGGAATAACCAAGAAACAAAGCTACGTCCCCTGGCCCCCCGCGGGAACTGGAACTCCGGGGATTGGCCGAGCGTATTCTTATCGTCTGTCCGGCCAACCTCGCCTTCCAATGGCAGCGTGAGCTCAAGGAGAAGTTTGAGGCAAAATTTGAGGTGATAAAGGGTGTAGATATCCGCGAGCAGTTCGGCTTCAATCAATGGCAGGAGAAGAAACGGGTCATCACGTCTTTGGACCTTGCCAAGCGGCAGGATATTCTGCCTGGTCTGCGCCAAGTTCACTGGGACCTTGTCATAGTGGACGAGGCCCATCGCATGTCGGCAGCAGACGAGACCCACAAAAGTCTTCGTTATAAGCTCGGAGAGCTTCTCCGCGACACAACAGACCATCTGCTCCTTTTGACTGCGACGCCGCACAAGGGAGACCCGGACAACTTCAGCCTTTTCCTTCAACTCCTGGACGCCGACGCCTATGCTGATGTGAAGTCCATTCGGCAAGCTATGGATCGCCGGCGCGCGCCATTTTACCTTCGCCGTACCAAAGAAGCTATGGTCTATTTCCCCATGCGCAAGTCCGACGGCACGTGGGTGGCGGAGAAGATTTTCACGAAGCGTATTCCCCACACCGTGGACTTCCAGATGGACGGGCCGGAATTTAAGCTCTACCAGGAAGTCACACGCTTCGTGAAACAACAGAGCGCCAAAGCTGCGGCCCAGGGCGACGACCCCCGCGCCCGCGCGGTCGGTTTCCTGATGTCCCTCTACCAGCGCAGGCTCGCCTCCAGTACCTACGCTATGCGCCATAGCCTCCAGAACCGCGTCCGTCGTTTAGAGGAAGGTCTGAAACATGCCCAAGAGCTCGCCCGTCAAGCCCCGCCGGACCTTCCGTCTCCCGATGAAGTCGAGGAGATGGAAGAGGCTGAGCGTGAGCGTCTGGAAGAGATGCTGGAAGCAATCACACTCGCGGGCAACGCCGATCAGGTCCGTGAGGAAATCAAAGACCTCTGCGAACTCGCAGTCCAATCCCAAGCCGTGGAAGACGCAGGAGTCGAGTCGAAGTTGTCCCGGCTCAAAGAGCTTCTCCAAAAAGAGGGTTTCTTTGACCACTCTGACCAGCGCTTGCTCGTGTTCACCGAATTCAAAGACACGCTGGACTATCTCGTGGCGAAACTTAAAGATTGGGGTTTCAAGGTAGGATATATTCACGGCGGTATGAAGCCCGGTTCCCGCGACGAAGCCGGCTCGCGGCTTTTTGCCGAACAACAGTTCAGGGAAGGGGCAATTCAGGTGCTTGTGGCCACCGAAGCGGCGGGAGAGGGTATCAACCTTCAGGTCTGCAACATCCTCTTTAATTACGACATCCCTTGGAATCCCAACCGTCTCGAACAGCGCATGGGCCGCATTCACCGTTACGGCCAGCACAAGGACTGCCTTATCTTCAACTTCGTGGCGACCAACACCATCGAGGGCCGAGTTCTCCAACGCCTGTTGGAGAAGTTGCAGGAAATCCGCGACGCTCTAGATGATGACACAGTTTTTAATGTGGTGGGCGAGGTGCTCCCCGCCGCCCATGTGGAGAGAGTTCTCCGCGACTACTATGCGGGGAAACTCGGCGATGCAGACCTTGAAGACCGTCTGCTCAAGAACGTGGACGAGCGCCAATTCAGGGCCATCTGCCAGAACGCCCTGGAGGGCCTTGCCTCCAAAAAACTTAATCTCGCCATGCTGGTTGAGCGCCGGGCGCTGGCGCAAGAACGCCGCGTCGTGCCGGAAACTATCGCCCGATTTATCCGGGAGGCGGCGGAATATGTCCGGCTGGAACTTAGGGCCGTACCCTCCCTGCCGCACACGTTTGACCCAGGCCGGACGCCATCCGCTCTCCGCCGCTACGAGCGCGAACCGCAGTGGCGTCTTCCCGCGCTTTCCGCCAAGTACCCGCGATGCTCCACGGACCGCGATGTGGCGGAGAAGAATACCCTGGAATGGGTCACTCCGGGACATCCGCTTTTCGAAGCCGTCCGGCGGCACACCTCGTCTCTGGCTGTGGATGCCTTCGGTAAGGGGGCCTGCTTCTACTCCATCCAGCATAACCAACCGGCCCGCATTGACTTTTACCGCGCCCGGGTGGTTGACGGACTTGGGCAGATAAGTCATGAACGGCTTTTTGCCGTGGAAGTGGCTGAAGGCACGGAACCGGTCCTCCGGGAGCCGGGGATATTGGGTAACTTCACGCCCGTTGAATCTTCCACAAATATACCGCCTGTAGCCCTTCTGCCGGAGGAAACATCCTGGCTCCAAACGGCCGCTTTCCAGCCGTTTCTGAAGGAGACCCTCAAGGAACGACTGTCCGAGGTTGAACGTATCGCCTCCCATGTGGAACTCTCCCTTACCGAACTTCTCCGCAAGACTGATGAGGAAATCGGCAAGGCCGCCTCAGACGTGGAGAAAAAACTTCCCGGCGCGGAGGGACGGTTAGCCCAGGTGGATGCCCGGCACGCCGAACTTCTTAACCGCCGTGACCGCCGCAGACAGGAGATGGAACGGCAGCGCTCCCTCTCCCTGCAGGCCGTGGAGCGCATCACAAGCGTTCTCGTCCTACCGCATCCGGAGCGTGATACCCCGGAAGTGCGGCGGCTCCAGCCGAACCCTGAAACCGAGGCCATGGCTATGCGGGTGGTGATAGAGCATGAGAAAGCGCAGGGCCGCCAGGTCTATGATGTCCACGAGAAGAACCTCGGCTATGACCTCACCAGCCTTGACCATAGTTCGGGTGAATTACGCCTTATTGAGGTAAAGGGGCTGTCTGCCGCCACGGGGACGATTTTGCTTACGCCTAACGAACGCCGTGTTGCCGACGACCGGCGTGACTGTTATTGGCTTTATGTGGTCACAAATTGCGCCGGGAAGCCAACACTCCAGGAGCCCATCCGCGACCCTGCTCGTTTCCCTTGGCATGAGGTTAAGAAGGTCCAACACTACTGGCTAGAAGTAAATGCCATGACCAAGCCGTTAATGATCCGCGAGGATGCGGGAGAGTATTCACCACAGAGACACGGAGAACACAGAGATGGAGTTGAATAAAATAACGGAACAGATCATCGGCGCGGCCATTGAGGTTCACAAGGCATTGGGACCAGGGTTGCTTGAATCCGCCTATGAGGAATGCCTGTGCAGGGAGTTGAATCTGCGCGACACACCATTTGAACGGCAGAAACCCTTGCCGGTAGAATACAAGGGGACGAAACTGGATTGCGGCTATCGCCTCGACCTGCTGGTTGCTGACGTTATTGTTGTTGAGATCAAGGCAGTAGAAACCATCGAGCCTATTCACGAAGCGCAACTGCTGACCTACTTGAAACTGGGTGGTTGGAAACTCGGGCTGCTCATTAATTTCAACGTTCCAGTTCTCAAAGACGGCATTCGCAGGAGAATTCTATGATCTTCTCTCTGTGCACTCTGTGCACTCTGTGCCTCTGTGGTGAGGGTTTTATCCCATGACGGTCGGGATCCCCGCCAACGCGAAGCAGATGGCCGCCGGTGGCGCGGCGGAAACTTTAAGAACCGATTCAGGGAACCAAGTCGGGACTAAGTCGGGACTAAGTCGGGACCAAGTGGAAATCCTGCGGCTTTGCCGTCAAGAACAGCCCTTGGTTGCAATGATGAATGCCGTCGGGCGGCAAAACCGCACCAAGTTCCGCAACGGACTTGTTAAGCCGTTGATTGAAGCGGGATTGCTGGAATTGACCATCCCCGACAAGCCGCGAAGCCGCCTGCAGCGGTACAGGACCACCGAGGCGGGACTGGCGATGTTGGAGAAGGCGGAGCGTGAACAATGAAGCGGCTCGATGATAGTACTCTTGAAGCCATTGCCGAGACCGTCTGTGGTTCCGGTCAGGGAGCTGGAGGCGGACCGTCGTATGGATCACCGGGTCCCTATCGCACCAAGTCAGAGATTCATGGTTTCTTTCAAAGAGCAGGAATCCAGCCCCAGGGAATGTCTTCCACCCGCAAGTGGTTTGCGCTGGAATCGCTTCAGGCCATAAACGGGACATCTCAACTCGATAGCGCACTAAAGCGTCTATCTTCGCCGAAAGAGTACCGGGGCGATGCGGCGGTGACGCAGGCCGTGACGGACTATTTGAACCAGATACTTCAAGTCGAGGGTCTTGAACTCGCGATTGTTGGCATTGAACCGCAGATTCGTGAATGCAATGCCACGGCGAGCGTGCCGAAACCTAAAGAGACGCCCTTGGAAGTGCCGCCGGATTTCGGGCGTTTAGTAGAAGATTCATCGCTTGCGGACATTCTGACCTTTCGGTGGGCTGAAGCGCAGAGGTGTTTTAGAGCGGATGCCCACCTGTCGGCTGTGGTTATGATGGGCAGCATCCTTGAAGGCGTAATTCTGCATAAGGCCGAGCACAACATGAAGGTCGCCAACCAAGCGAAGACAGTGCCAAGAGATAAGACAGGTGCGGTCAAACCGATCCATGAGTGGAGCCTGTCCGTGTTGATTGACGTAGCCAACGAAGTCGGTTGGCTTCAGGGTGATGTCAAACGGTTCAGTCATGGATTGCGGGAGTCGCGAAACATCGTCCATCCCTACGTTCAGAGGCTTTCAAAAGATCGCCCCGATGGCGACACTTGCCGTATCTGCTGGCAGGTTGTCCGCGCTGCGGTGGCCGACCTCCTTGAAGTTGACAAACAGACTGCTGGAGCAGTGCAACCATGATCCCAAAAGACTGCAAACGGCTGGCCGAGGTGGACTTTCCGATTGCCGTGGTGTCAAAGCACTCAGCGCGGGAGAAGTCCATCCGGCATGGGCATCCGTCTACGCTTCATCTTTGGTGGGCGCGGAGGCCGCTTGCGGCTTGTCGGGCGATGCTCATGGCGTTGCTGTTGCCCGACCCTTGCGATGAAAAATGCCCAAAGGAGTTTAATGAGAAAGGCCGGAGGATTTTGCTTGAAATGCAGGGAAGGCTATATGGATGGGATGCATTACTTAAGACCGATGATGGCCTCCGGAAAGCGCTGCTTCAATTTATTGGAGATTTTTCCAATTGGGACAATTCTTCAGACCAGGCATATCTTAAGGTAGGGCGTGAATTGATAAAAGCCGCGCATTCCGGCGAAATTCCCCTCGTGGTTGACCCGTTTGCGGGCGGCGGCTCGATTCCGCTTGAAGCCCTGCGGCTCGGCTGTGACGCCTTCGCATCTGACTTAAACCCCGTCGCCTGCCTCATCCTCAAGGTAATGCTGGAGGATATCCCGCGTCATGGGCCGGAGCTTGCCGAGGAACTCCGCCGCGTCGGAGCAGAAATCAAGAAGCAGGCTGAGAGGGAACTGGCCGAGTTCTATCCGAAGGACTCGGACGGAGCCACTCCGATAGCCTACCTCTGGGCACGGACGGTTAAATGTGAATCACCCAACTGCGGCGCGGAGATTCCGCTCGCGCGGTCGTTCTGGCTCTGCACCAAAGCAAGTCGGCGGCGGGCGCTCAAGCATAGCGTTGTCCGGCCCAAAGGCAAAACTCCTTGCGTGGAGTTTGAGATCTTTGAGCCGAAGAATGAGAAGGACGTCTCCAGCGGGACGGTCGCCCGTGCCAAGGCGACATGCCTTTGTTGCGGCACAGTCCTGTCGCCGGAGCGGGTCCGGGCGCAGCCAGGCCAAGCACAGAAATTGGCGGACATACTGGACCGCCTGGATGCCGCGGCGATCATCAAGGATATGGACTATCCTGG
>CAMTWW010000275.1:0-5440 GCA_947085555.1 uncultured Elusimicrobia bacterium
CGGCGCGAAAATGAGGCAGAAAGGGGACTGGCTGAGCGCGAAGAAGATTAACGGCAGCGCCGAGCCGGCGATGAGCTTCAGGTGCAGCATCTTCAGCGGGCTGGCGCCGGGCGGGCTGCCCAGCAGCATGAAGGTCTCTTCCAGCTTCTTCTCCATACCCAGCTGCCTGGCGAAGAAAAGGTCCAGCTTGTCCCAGAAATTCTTGCTGTTCTCTAGTTTGGAGAAGGAGGAGGTTTCCCTCCCCTCCATGTCGCTGATATCGCCTATGGCGGAGCGATCCTCCTCGCGCGGGGCGAAAAAGCGCTGCACAGCCGTGAAGGCGGCGAAGGAGCCGACCACGGAGAGTATCACCAGCAACACGTTCGTTATTTTATCAGGGCTCATACGCGTATGTTCCCGAGGCTGGCCACCACTTTCATGCCTATGGCCACCCAGATCACGCAGAAGACGGCCGTGGCCATGCCGATGGGCGTGCTGTAGAACTTTATCATGACCGCGGGCTGGAACATGAACATGACGCCGACCATCACCCAGGGCATGATGCCCACTACGATGGACTGGATCTTCTGCTGGGCCGTCATGGCCTTGGTCTTTTCCTCCAGCTTAGACTCCTCGCGGATGTCCACCACGATGCGTTCGAAAACTTTCGTCAGGTTGCCGCCCATCTGGCGCTGCAGCACGATGGCGCGGATCATGTAGGCCAGCATCTTGGAATCCACGCGGTCTTCCAGCACGCCCAGCGCTTTTTCAAAGGTCATGCCCAACTGGTAGTTCTTGATCACCAGCGCGAACTCGTCGGAGATGGGGGGGAGCAGATCCTTGGAGACCATCTCGAAGCCCTGCACCACGTCCAGGCCTGAGCGCAGGGCGTTGGACAGCAGGATCAGGCCGTCCATCAGCTGGGTGTCTATCTTGCGGCCGCGGGCGGCCCTCATGGTGTTCAGCACGAATTGCGGGGTGCGCATGCCTATGGCGATGCCCAGCGCGCTCAGGAAGAGGAAAGCCAGGATATTCATCGTGAGCAGGCCCAGCAGGGCGAAAAGGGCGACCGGCCCGAGCACCAGGTATTTGACGTTTATATTGATGAACTGGCGGGAGAAAGCCTCGGTGAAGGTCTCTACCTTCTTGGAGTAGTCGCCCATCAGCGAGTTGGTCTTCTCGTCGTTCATGGCGAAGAAGGCCTGGACTGCCAGGAACATCAGGATGATGCCCAGCATGGT
Organism: uncultured Elusimicrobia bacterium; assembly: GCA_947085555.1. Classification (GTDB taxonomy): domain Bacteria; phylum Elusimicrobiota; class Elusimicrobia; order Elusimicrobiales; family UBA9959; genus UBA9959. The sequence goes on from CAMTWW010000275.1 coordinate 1,221, forward strand.
GAGCGCCGTATTCATGACCTTGGCGGAGCTGGATTCTTTCGGCGGGGCCTCGTATCTGCGCGGCGCCTTGAACAGCACGCGGAAAGCGTCCTGGCTGATTACCGCGGAAGCCAGCACGGCGTCGGCGTAGCGCCGCTGGTTGGTGCTGGAGATGGCGTCGGCGATGGACTCCATCTGTTTAAGGATGAGGACGAACTGCGACATTATGGTGCGGCCGCGGCCCTCCATGGAATCGCCCATGGTGACCTCGCGGGTGCGGGCGCGGTAAAGCCTGTCCATGGACATCTGGAAGCGGATGCGGATATCCGCGTATTCCTTTACCAGCAGGCCGGGCTGGATATTGGCGCCGCCGGACTCGGGCGGGAAGGTTTTGCGGGTAAGTTCCAGGTATTCGTAGACGATGGAAACGGGGGTCTGCCACAGCGTGGCCTCGGAGATCTCCCCCTCCTCCGGGTCCCGCCAGACCTTGCGGCCCGACATTTCCACCACGCCGGCCTCCACCCACTTAGGCATGGCGAACGTGGACTTCACCCCCTTGCAGGTCATGGGGAAGCTCACCACTTTCTGGTCGCGGTTGGGGTCCAGGTAATAATAGAAGAGCTGGGTCTTAAGGGCCGCGCATGAGATCTCGTCCATCTCCGACTGCGTGAAAACGCGGGCCTCCGCGGGTCTCCCCGCGAAAGCGCCGAGCAGTAATATTATAGATGCTAATTTCTTCATACAGTCTTCAATTCCCGATTCCCGACTCTCCCTATCTTCCCGCCCTGGCCTTCTTCTGCTCCTCGGTCCAGAACATCTCTATCGGGATGCGCATGCCGTGGGTCTCGAAATCCTTGTAGAACTTGGGGGGGTCGCCCGTGGCGGTGAAGTAGCCTACCACTTTGCCGTTCTCGTCCATGCCGGTCTGGTGGTACTTGAAAATATCGTGGATGGTGATCTGGTTCTCCTCGCGGCCCGTGATCTCCGTGATGGCGGTGATCTTGCGGGTGCCGTCGGAAAAACGCGTCAGCTGCACGATCATGTGCACGGCGGAAGCGATCATTTCGCGCAGGGCCCAGATGGGCAGGTCGGCGCCGGCCATGAGGCACATGGCTTCCATGCGGGTCAGCGCGTCGCGCGGGGTATTGGCGTGGATGGTGGCCAGCGAGCCTTCATGGCCGGTGTTCATGGCCTGCAGCATGTCCAGGGCTTCCGACGACCGGACTTCGCCGACGATGATGCGGTCGGGGCGCATACGAAGGCAGTTCTTGACCAGGTCGCGGATGCTGACCTCGCCCTTGCCTTCTATATTGGGCGGGCGGCTTTCGAGGCTCACCCAGTGGTCCTGCTGCAGCCTGAGTTCGGCGGTGTCCTCTATGGTCACGATGCGCTCGTCCTCCGGGATATAGCTGGACAGCATGTTCAGGAAAGTGGTCTTGCCGGTGCCTGTGCCGCCGGCTATGATGATGTCCTTGCGCAGCTTCACGCAGGCCTTCAGGAAATCCACGCCCAACTGCGAGACGCTGCCTTTTTTTACGAGTTCAGCGTCGGTGAAGGGCTTGGCGGAGAAACGGCGGATGGTCAGGGTGGGCCCGGACACGGCCAGCGGCGGGATGATGCCGTTGACGCGGGAGCCGTCCTTCAGGCGGGCGTCCACCAGCGGCACGGATTCGTCGATGCGCCGGCCCAGCGGGGCCACGATGCGCTTCATCACCTGCATGATCTGCTCATTGTTGCGGAATTTGTACTTGGTCAGGATGAGCTTGCCGGCCCTTTCTATGTACACCTTGTCGAAGGCGTTGACCATGATCTCGGTCACGGAGGGATCGCGCATCAGCTCTTCCAGCGGGCCCAGGCCCAGGATCTCGTCGAGCAGTTCGTTGATGAACTTCACGCGCTGCTCGCGGGTGAGCGGGGTGGCCGTCTCCTTCTGCAACAGGCCGTTGATGATGCCGTCCACGCGCTTGCGCGTCTCCTGGTTCACGGCGGCGTCGTCGGAGATCTTGATGCGCTCCGTCTCCAGCGCGGTGACCACGTTGCGATGCACCTTTATTTTAAGTTCTTCCCAGAAGGGCGGCACGTCCACGCGCGCGGCGGCCGCGGCCTGGGCCTGCGGGGTGGGCGCGGCGGCGGGCGCGTCTTTCTCGGTCTGGCGCCAGAGCATATCCGAACCGCCGGAGAATTCGGCGGTAGTGACGTTGGACGCCCACAGCTTTTCGGCGGGTTTAAGCTCCGCCAGCCGCCCCAGCAGCACGCGCAGGATGCGCACCCACTGGGTATTGGGCTGCTCGGTGATCAGGATCTTGTTCTGGTTGGCGTAGGCGGGGAGGGCGTCCTCCCAGGGCATGAAGGCCAGGATATCCTTGCCCATCTGCTTGTAGAATTTTTCCACTTCCTTCGGCCCTAAGGCGCCCGGCATGTCGAAAAGGTTCGCCACCACCTCGAACTTGCTCATCGGAAAGTGAAGCTCGTTTATTTCCCGGAAAATGCCGGCCGTGGCGTTGAGGGAGGAGACGTTTGAGTTGGAGATCCAGAACACCAGGTCCGAGATGTCGAAAGCGAAAACCTGCATGGGGAAGTAGGGGTCCACGTCTATGAAGATGTCGAAGTTCTGCGACAGGCGCGAAAGCATGGGCAGGATGATGTCGGGGGACATCTTGGCCACGTCCTGGCGGCGCTTGCTCAGTGGTAGTACGCCGACGCCCCACTGCGAGATCGGGATTTTGCCCTTCAGAAGGACGCCCAGCGCGCCTATGGATTCGCGGCCCAGCTGCTGGATGATCTCCGCCATCGAAGGCGGGTTGAGCCCCAGCAGCTGCGCGTGCTCCGCGCGGCACATGGGGTCCAGCGGCAGGATCAGCACGTTGCGCTTCTGATAATTGGCCCAGGCCAGAGCCAGGTTCATGACGACGGAAGTCTTGCCCACGCCCTCTTTAGGGCCGGAGAAGGTGATCACGCGGGGAGCAAGGTTCTGTTCTTCCATAGAAATCGGCTTGACAGCTAGACGGCTTGACAGCTAGACGGCTTGACAGCTGGACGGCTTGACAGCTAGACGGCTTGACAGCTAGACGGCTTCTTAAGGTATTCTGCATCTTACTCTGGCTGTCCAGCTGTCCAGCCGTCCAGCTGTCCAGCTATTTTATAATGTCAAAAGTTACAAACAAAAACAGCGAGCTCTGCTCCTCTACCACGTCGGTGGAGCTGAACAGGGCGCCGATCAGCGGCAGGCTGCCGAGGATCGGGACGCGGTTCTTGGAGATATTGCGCTTGCTCTGCTTCAGGCCGCCGATGACGAGCGTTTCCCCGCTCTTCAACTGCACCTCGGTCTGGATCTGGCGGGTCACCATCGAGGGGATGGTGGTGCCGGAAGTTACGACCGGTTTGGAATAGTCGGGGTTGGAGACCTCTAGCTGGATCTGCACGTCCACGGTATCCTTCTTCTCGACCAGCACCACGGGCAGCACCACCAGGATCACGCCGAACTTCTTGAACTCGGCGCCCACGCCCTGATTATTGGAGTAGGGCACCGGGATCTCGCCGCCCACGGTGAAGTTGGCCTGCGTACCGCTCTTGGTTATGACCTTGGGGTTGGACAGGATCTGCGCCTTGCCCTCCGTTTCCAGCAGCTTAAGCGAGGCCGTCAACTGCGTTTTCCGCTCGAAGTCGCCCAGGGTTATTATGCCCGGGATGGATTTTTCGCTGAAGTCAAAGAACTGGTTCCAGGAAAAACCGCGCGTTTTCTGGATGGAGCCGCTTATTTCCACGATGTCGGCGCTGACGGCCACCATCGGCACGGACTCGGCGCCGGCGAGGACCGGTAGGGCCAGCGCGGCCAGCGCAAAGAATAGTTTTTTCATAAGTTATCCTTATTTTATAAGCTGCTTGAAAGACGCTATGGCCATGGGGTGCAGTTCCACGTCGCCGAGGCCGCGGACGATAACGTCCACCGTGCCCTGCTTGACGGACAGGGCCAGGTACTGCGCCTCGTTGGGGTTGAGCGCCAGGCTGAGCGCCGCCTTCTCGGAGAAAGCCTGGTCGGCCGCTTCAGCCGCCGCTTTGTTTTTGGCCTGGGCACCGGACAACCCCTGGCCGAGGTTCGAGCCCACGCCGAGCACCAGCACGTTCTGCAGGATGGTAGCGGTCACTTTTTCTTTGCGGTTGTCGCCCATCACCGCGTCAAAACTTACAAGGATGTCCACGCGGTCGCCGGGCTTTATCAGCCGCAGCAGGTCGCTTTCCAC
>CAMTWW010000276.1:0-17723 GCA_947085555.1 uncultured Elusimicrobia bacterium
TCCGATCTAGTACTCCTCCGAGTTCAAGGTGGAAGAGGCCTCCAGCGCCCGGCTGGCCGGGCTTTGCGCCGCCGCCGGGGCGGACGAATATCTTTCCGGCGCCGGAGCTAAAGCCTACCTGGACCCCGGGGTTTTCAGTTTCGCCGGGATAAAACTTTCCTGGCAGGAGTTCAAGCTGCGCGAATACAAGCAGGCTTTTCCCGGCTTCGAGCCGGATCTGTCGGCGCTGGACCTCCTCCTGAACTGCGGCCCGGCCTCAGGTGAATATTTATGAATCCTTATATAGCAGAAGCAGTTGCCGCAATGGACAAGGTCCCTCTCTCCAGGCTTGAGCATCCCGGCTCCTGGGCACTGCACCCGGCCTCCTGCCGCTTCCTGGCGGGCTTCGTGCGGGCGCTAGGAGCGAAGCGCATAATAGAGTTCGGCTCGGGCTTCTCCACCCTTATGATGGCCAGGGAAATTGCGCCGATGGAAAACAACTATCTGCTTTCCATCGACTCTTCCGCGCAGTACTCCGCGCTGGCTAAAGAGGCCTTCGACAGTTCCGGCTGTCAGGCGAAGGTAGAGTTCCGCGTGGCGCCCCTACGGCCCAGATTTTACGGCCCGCGCCTCCTGCTTTCCTATGGCCTGCCGAAAGGCCTGCTGGAGGCCCTGGGACCCTTCGACCTGGCGCTGATAGACGCGCCGCATCACGACTATGGCCGCGAGTCGGTCTTTTACGACGTGTTCGATGCTTTAGCCCCCGGCGGCTATATGATACTGGATGACGCCAACCGCCCGGACATGGAAAGGGCCTATGTGCGCTCCTGGCAGGCCGCCTACGGCAACGCCATCGACCCCATACTGCTTGAGGGCATAGGCAACGGGCTGGGTGTGATAGAAAAAATTTCCGACGCCAGGCCGGCATATCCGCTGGCCGGTTCCCTGCCGGCCTCGCTCAAGACCCTGCGCAACTTCGGCCGCCTGCTGTTCCGTTCAGAGGAGCCGGCAGTAAATAGCGAATAATAAACGACTGTGTTAGCGCGATCTGCCCCGCCTTCCCTTCAGCCTAAATCCTTCAGCCTTTATCCTTTTTTTTATGGGTCCTTTGTCCTTTGCCATAGGTCCTTTTATCTCATTAATGGGTCCCTACGGCCCTTTTGACCCGCTTCCTTTGAGGCTAGACTATAAGTGCAGCCAGCCGATATAAGGAAAAAAATGGTACACAAAACACATATACACGACTTCAAGATCTTCAATCTTATTTTCCTCTTTTCATTCGCCATCTTTCTCGCCTGCTTTACCGACCTGACCTACGGCCAGAGCCCGGCTGGGGAAAGCCTGCTCGGCCGGCTCCGGACTTCAGGGGTTTTTGATATTTCCGAGGGCGCCTATAAGGCCCTCCCCGCCCCCGAAGCCGCTTCACCGGCTTTAGTGCCGCAGTCCGGGGAAGACCGTGACGAGCTGGTAGCCGCTTTCAGGGATAGGCTGTTGCGCCGGATAACCTCCAACTGGAACCACCCTTCCAAAGTGGACGACGCTATAGTGAAGGAACTGGGCGTGGCCTATAAAGAGGGCGTGCTGGAGCCCGTGATCGTGGCCGTGCTGAGCGACCCGCGCCTGGAAAGGTTCTTTCCCGCCGGCGCCAAAATGGAGCCCGAAGAAGCGGCCAGGGTTTTCTCGATGTACGTGGGCGCGGAGCTGGAATCCAACGGTCATGTGCAAGGCGTGGCGCCGATAGAAGGCTGGGACGCCCTTACCGCCCGCCACCTCGCGCTTACCCGCGGCGGCTCGGCCGTCTCAGACAAAACCGCTTTCCTTTCGGAACTGGGTGCGCTGCAGAATACGCAGTTTTCCTCCGGCAACCTGGTGCGGCCCCTGATAACCGGCGCCGCTTCTTTCTCGAAGCGCGCGGAGCTTATAAAGGCCGCGAAGAAAAGCGTTTTTCTCACCACCTGGGCCTTTTACGACGACGAGACCGGCCACTCCACCGCGGACCTGCTGATAGCCAAAAAGAAGGAAGGCCTGGACGTGCGGCTGCTGATAGACAAGGACACCGCCGTGCTTTATGATAAAGGCGTGCTGGCGAAGATCGCCTCCGCCGGGATCCCCGTGCTGCGCTACCAGCCCGCCGGCAAGAACTATTATGAATTCCATTCCAAAATACTGATAACGGACGGCAAGTACGCTTTGCTTGGCGGCATGAATATCGGCAATGAATATTCCCATATGGTCGGGGACCAGAAGTGGCGCGACATCGACGTCTTCGTGCAGGGCCCCGCGCTGAAGGACGCCATGCGCTTCTTCGCCGGCGCCTGGAACGCCCAGGCCGCCCAGGACGGGTTGGCCTCCCGCGTCTCCGCCTCCGCCTATGACGGCGCGCCCGCCGGCGGCGCCGAGGCTTCCATAGTCTGGAACAACCCGGGCCAGGAGCCTTATATTCTGCTTTCCATGCTCAGGGCCGTTTACGGCGCCAGGGAGCGGATAAATATAGAGAACGCCATTATAGTCATGCTCCCTTCCATGAAGGCCGCTTTGCTGGACGCCCGCGCCCGCGGCGTGGAAGTGAACATATTTTCCAATTCGCTTGAAACTATAGGCGACAAGATCATGGGCGCGATGATACTGGGCAGCTTCCCCGAGCTGGTGAAAGCCGGGGCGAACATTTATCTTAAGGATGGGGGGGTTGCGAACCGCCTGCACTCCAAGTTCATGACCGTGGACGGTTCCTACGGCACCATAGGTTCCTTCAACCTGCAGCCGCGCTCCATACGCTATGTCATGGAAGTAGCCCTGAATTTCAATGACCGCCAGGCCGTGTCCGAGCTGGATTCCTCTTTCAAAAAGGCCATAGCCGCGGCAAAGAAGGCCGATAAGGTAAAGGACCTTGGCATCCCCTATATGCCTATAAAAGGGCTTATACACAAGCTGATGTTCAACCAGCTGTAATGGCTTCCGGAAACATAACCTTGAGACTTAGGCGCGCCGCCAGCTTGCTTCTGCTGCGGTTTACCGACAGCGAGCGCTACACCGCCGTGAGTTGTCTCCGGGAGATCTCGCAGCTTGCCGAGTTGCTGGCGCACTCCCACAACAGCCGGGTGTTGCGGCATAGGGACGCGAAGATTTACACGCATATGCAGAACGCGCTCAGGGGAAAAAGCAAGATCCACCGGCGCAGCATCCTGGCAGGGGTTGAAAACGTCTTTTTCGGGTGCAAGGCAGTCCTCGGCTCCGTAGGAACCCGGCGCGGAGCCCCCGTGTGGCAAAGGAGGATTCTTGCCTCTTTAATGGAGCGGATGTCCGCCCTGCTGGGATGTCTGGAACTGCAGCTTATGGCGCTGTCCGGGGAAAAATCGCCCGCGCTCAGGAATGAATTACTCAAAGAAGTAGCCGCTGTCAGGCGGACGATTTCAACCGCAAGGCTGGAGGCCCTGTGCGCTCAGGACAACGGCCGGGAAAGCGCAAATGTGCATAATTTCACCACCGCGCTGGCGGATTTTGAAAACTGGCTGCAGGCGGTTGAAAGCATGTCGGCGCTGGCCGCGCGGCGGTACGGGAGCCGCCTGCGGACCTGAACCCGAAACCAGGTCCTATCGTAAAACAAGAACGCCCCGTGAGACGGGGCGTTCTTGTTTTCGGGTGTACCGGTTTTAATTCACGGCTTCGGGCTGTATATCGGTGTTCACTTCCGGGGCCTGCACGGCCATGCTGCCGAAGACGCCGGTGAGGGAGCCGAAGCCCAGGGTTATTATGGCTTGGTTGGGTAGTATTATATTGCCGTTATTGGGCAGTATTATCATGCTCGGGGTCGGAGTATTGGGCCTGGTGGCTATGAACTGCTCCCAGGGGGTGAGCGGCCAGCCCCAGCCGGTTTCATAGCTGTCTTCGGTCGGGTTCAGGCCGGCCTGCTCATAGATGTATTCCACGTAGCCCACGCAGTCGAATATCTCCGGGCCTTTCTGGGGGAGATGAGTGTTGCTGTATTTCAGGCCTCTCTTTCCCAACTCCAGGGCCAGCTTCACTATCCGCTCGCGCTGGCCGGCAGTGGGCTTCACCGATGTAGTGCGGTTGCCGTAGTAGGGGTAACGATATTGGTTGGTGAACAACTTCCAGGAGTAGATGTTGCGCACGCCGCCCGGCTTGAACCAGTTGGGCACGCAGTCGGCTATCAGCACCCTGATCCTGCCGTCCTTGACCTCGGCGCCGGCGAAGATCCCCGCGTGGCCGACAGGGAGGTCGGGGCTGAACCAGCCGCTGACGGTGCCGGGAAGGCCGCCGGTATAAATCAGGTCGCCTTTCTCTATGCCGTCGTTCCTGGAGGGGGTGAGATTAATGACCGTGGAGGGATAGCCGATATGCTCCAGCATCTCGAAGGCCGCCGCGCGCACAACCGCGTTCTCTCTGGCGGAAGCGGCTATGTCGAAAATATAGGGGCCGGCTTTCTGGTTCTTTTTCAGCTTGCCCATGCTGATTATCAGGTTTATCTTTATAACGTCGTCGGCTTCGGTATAAAACCTGGAAAGCTTGCCCATCAGCCCGGGGTCGCCTATTTCTCCAAGGGTCCAGATGGAGTCTATGGCTTTCAGCCTGGCTTTCAGGTTGTCTTCGTAAACTCCCTTGTTCACGTTCCTGTCGGCGAGCTGGTAATTCTCAATATTGGCCAGGAGCGAGTCCACAGCGGCCTCGCGGGTAGAAGGGTCGTTGGCCCGGGCAAGGGCCTGCCGGATAAAAATACTGGTTTCAGGCAGAGCCTCGTCCGCCTCGGGCGTCGCGGCGGCATAAGCGGAAATTGAGAAGGATAAAAGGACTGCGGTAAGGGTAAGGTTCCTGAAAGTGCCGGTCATTTATTACCTCCTGCTGGCTGTCTACTCCTAATAGTTTATCAGAAGGAGGAAAAACGGCAAGGTTCAACGGGCCCACCGGCCCGGAGTTAAACAGACCAGGCCCGGCTAGGCCCTTTGGTCCGGGGGATTATTTTGAGGCTTAGGGCCCGGATTTTCCGGCCGGGGCGGTTTCTTCTTTCCCCTCTAGCAGGTCGGCCAGCTCCAGGTATTTGCTCAGCCTCGCGACCTGGGCCGCGGTCTGGCCGGCTTTATTGGTCCTGTAAGGGTTGACGCCAAGCTCCAGCATGACTTTGACTGTCATGGTCCTGCCGCGGTTGGCGGCCATCATAAGCGGCGTATTGCCGCTTGCATCTTTGAATTCCATAGTGGCGCCGCTTTCCGCCAGGACTTTTACCACGTCCGTCCTGCCCTGCATAGCCGCCCACATCAGCGGAGGCCAGCCCAGCCGGTCCATGATTTCCGGCTTCGCTCCGACGGAGATAAGGTAGCGCACCGTATCCAGGCGGCTCCAGCGGGCCGCTATATGCAGAGCCGTTTCGCCTTTATAATTACGGAGATCTATATTGGCCCCGCGGGAATACAGAAGCTTAAGCGTGTCGGTATTATCCTTGGCGGCGGCCCACATCAGCGGCGTCCAGCCGGCGGCATCCCTTATGTTGGGGTTAATGCCGGAATCCAGCAGTTTGCGTATGTTCCGCTCATAGTCGTTCTTAGCGGACTTGAACATCCGCTCCTCCGGGCTGCCTATGGGTATCTCGCAGCCGGCTGTGAAGGCGGCGGCGAAAATCGCCAGCGCGAAGCTGTGTCTTTTCATAAGTCCCGGATTATATTTTCTTAAAAAAATCCCCGCCCTTGTCGTCCACCAGAATGAAGGCCGGGAAGTCCTCTACGTCTATGGCCCAGACCGCTTCCATGCCGAGCTCCGGGTAATCCAGCGTTTCTACTTTCTTTATATTGTTCTCGGCCAGCAGCGCCGCCGGACCGCCGGGGGAGCCCAGGTAGAAGCCGCCGTATTTCTTACAGGCGTCGGTGACGGCCTGGGAGCGGTTGCCCTTGGCTATCATCACCAGGGAAGCGCCGCGCGACTGCAGCAGGTCCACGTAGGAATCCATGCGGCCGGCCGTGGTGGGGCCGAAGGAGCCGGAGGGCTTTCCTTTCGGCTGCTTGGCGGGGCCCGCATAATAAACCGGGTGCTTTTTCAGGTATTCCGGCAGCTCTTTGCCTGAGTCCAGCAGCTCTTTGAACTTGGAGTGCGCGATGTCGCGCGCCACCACAATGCGGCCGTTCAGTGAAAGGCGGGCGCCGATAGGGTGTTTTGAAAGTTCCGCGAGTATATTTTTCATCGGCTGGTTGAGGTTCACGCTGACGCAGCCGGAGCGGGAGGAAAATTCCGCGCGCGCTTCCGCCGGGATAAGGCGGCCCGGGTCGCGGTCCAGCTCTTCCAGCCAGAGGCCGTCCTTGTCTATGCGCGCGAGGATATTGCGGTCGGCGGAGCAGGAAAGCCCCATGCCTATGGGGGCGGAAGCGCCGTGGCGGGGAAGGCGCACTACGCGCACGTCGTGGGCGAAGTATTTACCGCCGAACTGCGCGCCGTAACCCAGTTTTCGCGAGGCTTCCAGAAGCCCGGCTTCTAGTTCCTTATCCCGGAAGGCGCGACCGGTCTCGCCGGGATCGTCCGGCAGGCCGTCCAGGCAGCCGGTGGAGGCCAGCTTGACCGTCTTAAGGCACATCTCCGCCGAGGTCCCGCCTATTACGAAAGCTATGTGGTAAGGCGGGCAGGCGGCGGTGCCCAGGGATTTCATTTTCTCTACGAGGAAAGGCTTCAGCTTCTCCGGGGTCAGCGTGGCCTTCGTTTCCTGGTAAAGCATGGTCTTATTGGCCGAGCCGCCGCCCTTGGTCACAAAAAGGAAGTCGTAGCTCATGCCGGGCTTGGAGTAGATGTCGAGCTGGGCCGGCAGATTGTCGCCGGAGTTTTTTTCCTTGTACATATCCACGGCGAGCGTCTGCGAATAGCGCAGGTTCTCGCCGGTATAGGTTTCCCAGATGCCTTTGGAAATGGATTCTTCGTCGTTGGAGCGGGTCCAGACCTGTTCACCTTTCTTTGCGACTACCGTGGCGGTGCCGGTGTCCTGGCAGAAGGGCAGTTCGAAGCGGGCGGAGATGGCGGCGTTCTCCAGCATGCAGCAGGCCACGAACTTGTCGTTCTCCGAGGCTTCAGGGTCGGCCAGTATGGCGGCCACCTGCGCGTTATGCGCGGGGCGCAGCAGGAAAGAAACATCCTTCACCGCTTCGCGCGCAAGCGTGACAAGGGCTTCCGGGGCCACTTCCAGAATTTCCCTGTCCCCGGCCTTAATTATTTTCACCCCGTCTTTAGAAAGCAGGCGGAACTTCGTCTCTTGCCTGGTCAGCTCAAAAAGCTCGTTATATCTGAATTCAGGCATGGCTACTCCCCTGTTACCGCTTAGAGAATAAATTCGCCAGCAGGAACTCGCGGTTCATTCTGGCTATATTCGCCACTTTGATGTCTTTCGGGCAGACGGCTTCGCACTCGTATTCATTGGTGCAGTTGCCGAAGCCCTGCTTGTCCATGGCGGCCACCATGTTCAGGGCGCGCGCAGACCGCTCCGGGCCGCCCTGGGGAAGCAGGGCCAGCTGGGAGATCTTGGCGCCGGTAAATAGCATGGCCGCGCCGTTGGGGCAGGAGACCACGCAGGCCCCGCAGCCTATGCAGGCGGCGGCATCCATCGCTTCTTCCGCCTTGTCTTTTTCCACGGGTGTGGCGTTGGCGTCCGGACCCGCTCCGGTATTCGTGGAGATGAAGCCGCCGGCGGCCATAATGTGCTCCAGGGCTGAACGGTCCACCGCCAGGTCTTTTATGATCGGGAAGGCTTTAACGCGCCAGGGTTCTACGGTTATTACGTCGCCGTCGCTGAACCTGCGCATATGCAGCTGGCATACCGTCGAATGCTCGTCGGGGCCGTGCACGTTGCCGTTCACCACCAGGCCGCAGGAGCCGCAGATGCCCTCGCGGCAGTCGCTTTCAAAAGTAATGGGGGCGTCGCCTTTTTTAAGCAGGTCGTCGTTGAGGATATCCAGCATTTCCAGGAAGGACATGTCCGGCGAGACGTCCTTCACCTTGTAGGAGACCATCTTTCCCGGCTCGACAGGGCCGGCCTGCCGCCACACGCGCACGGTAACATTAAAGTGTTTCGATTTGTTCATGGTTAAAGTTCTCCAAAGTAAGTAGTAAGGATTAAGTGGTAAGGATTAAGTTTTAAGCAGTAAAGCGGAATCTTAATCCTTAATCCTTAATCCTTAATCCCTAATCCTTACTACAGCTTACTTATAGCTCCTTTCCGCCATCTTGATGTATTCGAAAGTCAGCGCTTCCTTGTGAAGCGCGGCTTCCTTGCCTTCGCCCTGGTATTCCCACACCGCGGCGTGGGAGAAGCCGGCGTCGTCGCGCAGGGCTTCGCCATCTGAAGTGCAGAATTCCTCGCGGAAATGGCCGCCGCAGGATTCCTTTCTTTCCAGCGCGTCCTTCACGAAGAGCTCCGAGAACTCCATGAAGTCGGCTACCTTCATGGCTTTTTCCAGGGTCTGGTTGAAATCCTTGTCGGCGCCGGAAATAGCGATATTCTTCCAGAGCTCCTCGCGTATTTCCGGGATCTTTTTCAGGGCTTTCCTGAGGGTCGCCTCGCTGCGTCCCATCCCTGCGTCGTTCCACATCACATTGCCCAGCTGGCGGTGCAGTTCGGACGGGGTTTTCTTCCCTTTTACCGCGAGCAGGCGGTTGACGCGTTCCCGCACCTGCCTGGAGGAATCGGTGAATTCCTTATCGCCGGTGGAAACCGCCTCGAATTTATTGGCCCCGAGGTAGCCGCCCACCGTGGACGGCGCTATGAAGAAGCCGTCGGCCAGGCCCTGCATCAGCGCGCTGGCACCCAGGCGGTTCGCGCCATGGTCCGAGAAGTTGGCCTCGCCCAGGGCGAACAGGCCGGGGATGGTGGTCATAAGGTTATAGTCCACCCAGAGGCCGCCCATGGAATAGTGGGGAGCGGGGTAGATCCGCATCGGCGCCTTATAGCCGTTCTCGTCGGTTATCTGGTAATACATGTCGAAGAGATTGCCGTATTCGTCCTTGATCTTATCCGCGCCGCGCCTCTTTATAGAGTCCCTGAAGTCCAGGTAGACGGACTGGCCGGAGGGGCCTACGCCGAAGCCCGCGTCCACCACGGTCTTGGCTGCGCGCGAGGCTATGTCGCGCGGCACCAGGTTCCCGAAAGCCGGGTAGCGGCGTTCAAGGAAATAATCTCTCTCTTCTTCGGGGATCTCGTTCGGGCCGCGCTTGTCGCCCTTGGCCTTCGGCACCCAGACCCGGCCGTCATTGCGCAGGCTTTCGCTCATCAGCGTGAGCTTGGACTGGTGCTCGTCCGAGCGCGGGATGCAGGTGGGATGGATCTGCGTGAAGCAGGGGTTAGCGAAGCCGGCCCCGCGCTTATAGGCCGCCCAGGCGGCGGAAACATTGCAGGAGCCGGCGTTGGTTGAAAGGTTGAAGACGTTCGCGTAGCCGCCGGTGCACAGAAGGACGGCGTGGCCGGAGTGGGACTCAAGTTCCCCGGTCAGCAAATTGCGGGCCGTTATGCCGCGGGCCTGGCCGTTCTTTATGACGACATCCACCATTTCGCGGCGGGAGAGCACGGTAACGGTGCCGGCGGCGACCTGGCGCATCATCGCGGAATAAGCGCCCAGCAGCAGCTGCTGGCCGGTCTGGCCGCGCGAATAAAAAGTGCGGGAAACCTGCGCGCCGCCGAAAGAGCGGTTCGACAGCAGGCCGCTGTATTCCCTGCCGAAAGGCACGCCTATGGCCGCGCAGTGGTCTATAATCTGGTTCGAGATCTGCGCCAGCCGGTAGACATTGGCCTCGCGGGCGCGGTAATCGCCGCCCTTCACGGTGTCGTGGAAGAGGCGCCAGACGGAGTCCCCGTCATTGGGGTAGTTCTTGGCGGCGTTTATGCCGCCCTGGGCCGCTATGGAATGGGCGCGGCGGGGGGAGTCGTGGAGGGTGAAAACTTTTACATTGAAGCCCAGCTCGCCTAGCGAGGCCGCGGCCGAAGCGCCGGCGAGGCCGGAGCCGACCACCAGCACGTCGTATTTGCGGCGGTTGTTGGGGTTCACCAGTTTCAGGTTGAATTTATGCGAGTCCCATTTCTTCTCTATCGGACCCGCGGGAATATGCGCGTCGAGTTTCATGGTTTAATCCTCTTGCTTTATTTAGCGAATGATGACCACGTTGTAGCCGGCCTGGGCGGCTTTAATGTCTATGCCCAGCAGGTAATACACCGAGATAAGCGCGAAGCCGGTCATTAAAACAGCTACAAGGATCCCGCCTATTTTTATGAAGGGAGTGTATTTTGGGTGGCTCAGCCCAAGCGTCTGGAAAGCGCTTTGCATGCCGTGGCTGAGGTGCAGGGCCAGCGCGGCGGCCCCGGCTACGTAAATACCCACGAAGACCGGGTCGCGGAAGGCGTAGGTTACCATCTGGTAAAAGCCCATGGAGTGGTCCACAAAGCGGAAGGTCAGCAAATGGTAGACAAGGAAGGCCAGGATGGCGATCGCAGTATAAGGCATAGTGGCAGAGCCTATGGTGCGGCCGCCCTGCCATTTCCGGGCCTCGTAGCCGCCGGGGGCGTTAAGGAAGTCCTCCACCCTCACACATACGCCGGTTATGATATGCGCGCTGAAGATAAAAAGCAGCCCTATCTCCAGGAAGGGTGTTACGGGGTTGGAGAGCAGCATGGCGACAAAGCCGTTATAGGCCGCTTCGCCTTTGAAAAGCAGCAGATTCTCGGCCAGGTGTATCAGCACGAAACCGCCTAGCAGCAGGCCGGAAACGGCCATTACGGCTTTCCGGCCTATTGAAGTGGTTATAAAGCGTTTGATAAAGGTAATATCCATAAATATAGGTGGGCTCCATGACCGCGGGATAATATCTATCATAAAATATAAATCGCGCGCAGGGCAAGTCCGATTTGGGGCGGAATAACTGGCCTTTAAAAACCGAAACCCTGAAAATTTGCTATACTGAGGGCAAGGTACAGTGCCCAGCGCTGGCGGGCCAAGCATATACGGGGAGGCAGTAAAATGAACCGCATTATTTTTTCGCTTATTTTTTTCGCTCTGGCGTCCGTCTCTTCCGCCTTCGAGAGTATAGTTTTTAAAGGCCAGATCCTGCACCCTGCTTTCCAGAAGCCGGGGGCCGTGGCCCTGGCCAAGGGCAAGGTCTTCGTGGCCGACTCCAAGGCCAACGTCGTGTTCCTCTTTGACGCCGAGGGAAAATTCCTCAAAACAATAGCGGGCGGCCTGAGAGAACCGATGTCCATCTCCTTCGGCGGCGGCAAGCTTTATGTGGCCGACACCGGTAATTCGCGGATAGTGGTCTTCGACGCCGACGGCAAGCTGCTCTGGGCTTTTTCCAGCGAAGGCGCAGCCCCCGGCCAGGTGAACTCCCCCGAAGGCATAGCTTACGGTCCCGACGACAGGGTGTATGTTTCCGATACGGGCAATTCCAGGGTGGCGGTCTTCAACTCCGACGGCATTTACCTTTACGGCTTCCCCGTGGCCAAATCCGACGGCGTCAGGAAGCTGAACCCCCGCAAGATAGCCCTGAACCGCTTCGGGGATATTTTCATCTCCGACCCGGAGAAGGCCGTAATTCAGAAGTACGACCGGACCGGCAAGCTGCTCAATGAACATTCGGTAGCCAACAACGGCGCGGCCCCCGACAAATACGGCGCCTTTTACGTGATAAATTCAAAAGAGGGCAAGATCAGGAAATTTTCGGAAACAGCCGAGCCTAAGGGAACTTTCGGCACCAGGGGGAAAGGCAAAGTCGAATATAAGAACCTGCGCGACATCGTAATCAGCGAGTCCGGCCTGGTCTACCTCAGCGACGACGAGAATAAGAAAGTGGTGATGATCGGTCTTGATGGCGCCGAAACCGGGGCAGTGCTGCCCCTGGCCTCCATCCTGGACCGGTTCACCGTCAAGGGGCCGGCCTCCAGGGCCGCCTCTAAGGCCGACGTTTTCGCCATTACTCCCGACGGCAGGATAATCGCCTGGCTGCCCGAAGCCAAAGAAATAGCCCTGATAGACGGAACCGTCAAAAAGACCCTTATCAAGGAAGGCAAGCTGCAGGGGCAGGTCCGCGCGCCCCGCGGCATTTTCGTGGATGCCAAGGGCCTGATCTATGTGGCCGATACCGGCAATGACAGGATCCAGATCTTCAAGGCGGACGGTTCTTACGACAATATGTTCGGAGAGAGCGGTTCCGGCGAGGGCCAGTTCCGGATGCCCTCTGCCGTGGCCGTCAACGCCAGGGGCAATATCTACGTGGCCGACACCAGGAACAAGATGGTAAAAGCCTTCAGCGCCGACGGGATATTCCTTTTCGCCGCGGGGCCGACCCTTGGCAGCGTAACGCTCGCCAGCCCCATCTCGGTCAGCTGCGACGAGAACAGGAACGTCTACGTGCTGGACTCGGCGCTTAAGAAAGTCGTTGTGCTGGACTCCCTGGGCAAGTTCCTGCGCCTCTGGGACGATTCCGGGAACCTGCAGGACCCCGCCGGGCTGGTCTACGACAATAAAGGCTTCTTCTATATCCTGGACAAGGGATCCTTCAACGTCAAGATCTTCGACGCCGAAGGTAATTTTAACGCCGGTTTCTTCGCTAAGGGCAGAGGCGAACGGGAACTCTGGGCGCCCCAGGCCCTGGCCTTCCGCAACGACAAGATCTATGTCTCCGACCCGGAGAACGTCCGGATCCAGTCTTTTAATATCAGCTACCTGCCCCCGCCCCCGGTCGAACTTAAGGCGGAGGCAGGGGCGAAGAAAGTAAAGCTTTCCTGGAACGCCAAGTCCAACGCCTGGACCGGCGGGTTCAAGGTGTTCCGCAGCAAAGGCGCCGATGAGCCCGTCGAGATAGGCGGCGGGAAGGACAAGGCTTTCGAGGATATCGGGCTTACGGTCGACGGCATGTATTCCTATTACGTGGCCGGGCTTTCGGCCACGGGCGCGAAGGGAGGGCTTTCCGCCCCCGTAGAGGTCCTCTTCAAACTGCCGGAAACCGCCAAACCCGCGGAACCGGAAGCAGCGGCGGCCCCTGAGGCGGTGAACAAGAATGTCGCCCCGATGGAGATAATCGCGCCCAAGCTCGAATACATCTTCTCCGCCAACTACAAGTATTACCAGAAGAACCCCGTCGGCACGATCGCGATCAAGAACAATACCGAGAGCGATTTCACCAACGTGAAACTGTCCTTCTTCTTCAAGGACTTCATGGACTTCCCGAGCGACACCATCGTCGAAGAGGTGAAGGCCGGTCGGCAGGTGGAGGTGCCGCTGTCCGCCACTCTTAACAACAGGATCCTGAACATCAACGAGGATACGCCCATACAGTGCCAGCTCACGCTGACCTATTATATGGACGGGGCCGAGAAGACCGCTACCCTGAACAAACCTGTAAAGGTGCTTTCCAAGAACGCGATAGTCTGGGACAACTCGGCCAGGCTGGCCAACTTCATAACCATTAAGGATAATCCTATTTCTTCCTTCAGGTCTTTCGCCCTGCTCGAGAAGAAAAAATTCGAGGAGGAAGCCGGCCTGCTCGACGACAACCTCCTGAGCGCCCTGATGGTCTGGGAAGCTCTGGGCGAATACGGCGTCACTTACCTGGCCGACCCGGTAAATCCCTATTCGGCGCTTAAATCCACCCAGAACCTGGTGCTGGACACCGTGCAGTTCCCGCGCAATACGCTGCAGCTCAAGAGCGGCGACTGCGACGACCTGACCGCGCTGTTCGCCAGCATCTTCGAAGCCTCCGGCCTGCGCGTGGCCCTGCTGGATTTCCCCGGCCATATAGCGCTGATGTTCGACACCGGCGAGACCGACGCTAACGCGGTGGGCCTGCCCGAGGACTACCTGATAAAATACAATAACACCCTGTGGGTGGGCGTAGAGACCACCATGGTGGGCAAGAGCTTCCAGGATTCCATCCTGCACGCGGCCGACCTTTACAGGAAGATGGACAAGGAGGTGAAGGTTATAGACGTGCGGGCCTCCTGGAACGAGTTCGAGCCGGTCACGCTGCCGGGGACGGAGTCTGACAAATACGCGTCCGCCGGTCTGCCGGACCGCATCAAGGAAGCCCTCTCTTCGCTGATGACCGCCCGCTACGACCACCTGAAGAAATTCTACGGCCGCATACTGCAGGAAGTCCCCGGGGATATAGAGACCAATCTCAGCCTGGGCATAGTGCACGCCCAGTACAAGGCCTATGGCAAGGCGGCTGAGTGTTTCGAAAAGGTCCTCGGGAAGGAGCCTTTCAACGCCGGGGCGCTTAATAATATGGGCAATTTGAGCTTCACGGAAGGCAGGTACGGCGAGGCCAGGGACTTTTACTTCAAGGCCTCCAAGGCCGACCCTTTCGACGGCAGCATCTGGCTCAACCTGGCCAGGGTTTCCGGCAAGCTGGGCAAAAAAGACGACATAAAAGTCTTCGCCGAGAAGGCCGCGAAGATCGAACCCGAGCTCAGGAGCACGGGCGAGAAACTTTCCAAGTGAGGAAGAAAAGACGGGAGGGTGCTCTTATGAAAAAAGCATTGATGGCGCTGGCGTTGCTCTTCGCGGCGGGCTTGGTCCACGCGGAGGGCGGCAAGGACTGGAAGGGCTGGTACGGCAATATGCTCAAGGGCCTTAAAACCAAGATCGGCAAGAAGCTCGAGTCCAAACACCGCGTGAGCGCGGTCGCCGCCGTGCGCGGCGCGAAGCAGGGCGAAGACCCCAACGCCCTTTACTGGAAGGGCGGCGTCTCGGATAAGGCCCAGAAAAAGCTGGCCGAAGAGAAGAAGCAGCTGACCGAAGCCGTGGAGCTGGTGGTGAACGGCGACGTTGAAGGCGGCCGCGAGGCCCTGAACAAGTTCCTGAAGGCCAACCCCGAGAGCTTCTTCGCGCAAGACGCGAAAGAGGCCCTGGCCAACCTGCCGGCCCCGGAAGCGGCGCCGGCGGCCGAAGAGAAGGAAAAGGGAAAGACGGAAGAAAAACCAGCGGAGAAAAGAGGAAATTAAGGAGCCCGGCTCCAATGTCATAAAAAACCCCGCTGAAAGGCGGGGTTTTTCGTTCATGGCCTCAGGCTTCAATCGTCAAGCGGTTCGTCCTGCGCGGGAGCGGGTTCGGGTTTATTGACCGGGGCCTGCGGCCGGGCTGAGGGCACTACCCAGGTCTGGTCCGGCTTTTCCGGGACCGCGGCGGGCCGGGCGGAGGCCGGCGCGCCCTCAAGCGGCTGGCCGGGCAGCCAGGTCCTGTCCGGAGCCATAGGTGGGGTAGAGAGGGGTGGAATTTCGCTTTCCGGCAGTGCGGTTTTAGGCGGTAGCTGGCGGGGCGCAGTGCCGGCGGCTTTCAGCTTAGCGTAGACGTCGGTGGCAGAGCGCCAGAGCATCTGTCTCAGGAGCCCGTTCTCGCGGGCCCCGGGTGAAAAGAAGGGGTAGAGCGGCGCCATCAGCAGGTGGAAAGTGGTCTTATGCCGCGCCTCGGTCTCGACCCGCACGGCGCCGGCCGGAACGGCGAAGTCCGCGGTCAGGTAATAGTTGACCCGCAGCGAAGCGGGAATTATGAAGATGAACCCCGTGTCCACCAGGAAGGAACGGAAAAGGTCGCCGTAAGTCCAGCGCCCGAAACTGGTGAGCTCGAGGCGCAGGGTTCCCTGGCCGCGCGCTTTGTCGGTTAGGCCGGCCTGGGCGAAGATCTCCGCGGCCCTGCGGCTGAATTTCGCGGCGTCATCCCGCTCTACCGGGAGCGGCTTTATTTTTTTGGGCCGCGTGGAACCCTCACCTATGGAATCGGTCGGGGCCCGGTAAGGGAAATTCTGCCAGGAAACCTCTATCTCGGAAAACGGTATGATGGCCTTGTCCTCGAGCATAGCCTGCGCCGTGCCGCGCTCCACGCGAATATCCCCGGAATTGAAAGAGGCGCAGCCCCAGAAAGCCGGCAGGACCGCTAAAAGCAAAAGAAGTTTAATATTTTTCATACTCTGTGCTTCTGATATCTGTCATTCAGAAAAGCCGAATCATTTTATATACTATATAATACAGTCGTATTCATCAAGAGGGAGGGAGGGGGGCAATGGCGCTTAAAAAAATAGAAAAAATCATAAAAACCGAAGGCAAGCCGGACATCATAATCCGGCTGGCCAGGGTGCAGGACATGCGCCGCATACAGATGCTCTACGCCGAGATATACGGCAGCAGCTATTCCGTGTCGATCGTGACTGATAAAGAGAAGATGCGCAGCGCCATAGAGAACGACGATTATTACTGGATAGTCGCGGAATGTCAGGACCGCGTGGTGGGCAGCCTGGTTTACGCACTGGACCTCACCTACAGGAACTCCAAGGCCTTCGGGGCGGTGGTGAGCCAGGAGTTCAGGAAGCACAACCTGGCCTTTACGATGATGAAGCTGGTCCTCGACGATATCACCGTCAATAAGGACCTGGTGGACCTGGTCTACGCCACTACCCGCACCGCGAACCACGCCCCGCAGAAGCTGACCGAGAGCCTGGGCTTCATAAAGCTGGGCATTTTCCCGAACACCCATAAAGTGCAGGACAATGAGACGCACTGCCTTACCGCTTACCTTACCGAAAAGGCGCTGCGGCGCCGCAGGAAAAAGCCCCGCATCATCCCCGAGGTTGTGCCTTTCTACGAGATAGTCCGCAGGCAGATAGCGCTGGAAAAGCCGCAGATAAAGGACGTGAAAGGGGAGTACAGCGACCACAAGCAGAAGATCCCGCTGCTCAATTTCGAGGCCATCACAGCCCCGGAGTTCATCAAGCACCGGTACCGCAAAATAAAGCAGACCAGTTTCTTCGAGCACACCGTAATGCCTTTCCACGAGCCGAACCTGATACTGATAACCCCCGATCAGGGCACCGAGGTTTACCTGACCTATAACCAAAAGGACAAGTACAGCGTGGTGGTAGCCGGCATGACCAACGAAAAAAGTTTCGCGGTGGTCCTGGAAAGCATAGCCCGCAAGGTCAGCGAGCTGGGCATGGCCTACGTCGAGGTCATCATAGACGCCTACTCCCCCGCCATCCAGCGCGACGCGCTGGACGCGCGCTACATTCCCAGCGCCTATTTCCCCTGCGCCAAGCGCATGGGCGGCAAGCGCTACGACTGCGTCATCTTCTCCCGCACCTTCGAAGTGCTGGATTTTCGCAACGTCAAGATCATCTCTCTCTACAAGAACTTCCTGCGCGAATACCTGAAGCTCTGGCGGGAAAACTACATCGAGCTGGTTTTCAAGACGGAGCAGAAATAAACCGTTGGGTGGGAAGGGCCGGTTATAGGAAAACCGAACAGCTATAAAATTTCACAATTTAATTGCCAGCTCTATTTTATGTGAATTGCCTAAATCCCCGTATGAACTAAATGCGTAATTTATTTCATACACGGTTAAACCCCGTTTTAACGCTGAAATCCCAAACCCCAATGTTGAGCTATTGCCCGCTTCGTTCCTCCCATTATAGCCCATCCTTAAACTCACCAGTTTAAAAACTTTTAATTCCAGGCCGGAATGAACGGTTAATTTTCCCCGTTCAGGCTGGTCAAAATCCAGCGCAAATATGATATTTTTATCCCATTGATACGCTAGTCCGGCCCGTAAAATTAACGGCAGTTTCTCCCTGTCAAGATGAAACTGCGCCTTTGAACCGATGTTTTGTATTGAGGCTGCGATTGACAAAGGATTTTTATCTTTTTTACGCAAAAACCCAATATCAAAGGCCGTTGCTTTTCCTTTTATGCCATCTATGTCCTCACTGATTATTTTAAAGGCAATTCCAAA
>CAMTWW010000277.1:0-2277 GCA_947085555.1 uncultured Elusimicrobia bacterium
AACGGCGCGGTATTAATGAAAAAGCTTAAAATCAGTTCCGGCGCGGCTTCGTATCTGGCGCATAAGTGTAGGGAATTGGCGAAGGCGGAGCATTTAAGCATTTAAGCAACGTCCTCCATTCGCCCACTGATAAAAATGCACGGCTTCAGAGTTAAGCAGTGCCACGCCCTCGGCTCGCTGGCCAACCTCTGCGGGCAGGGAACTGTGGACGCGGCTCTCAAGCACCGCGGGGCGATGCAAGAATTCCTTAATCTCTGCGAATACTTCGACAAAGAAATAATGCCTGGCGGCCCAGGCACAAAACAAAGAGCCGGCCTTCTAGCCGTTGCCTACAGGGGCAAATCCGCATAACGGATCCTTTATAGCGGCATATTTATTAAAGAGGTAGAATTACCCTCGATGCTTGTTTTCTTAGACGAATCCGGAGATCCTGGCCTGAAAATAGTTCAAGGCTCGTCCCGCTATTTTGTCATCGCACTGGTCGCGTTCCAAGACGAAGAAGAGACACAGGCTATAGACCAACGCCTGCAGCTACTACGCCGTGAGCTGCATTTAAATCCTCATTTCGAATTTAAATTCAACAAATGCAGCCGCGAGCTACGCCTTGCATTTTTAAACGCAGCCGCCCCGTATGATTTCTTCTATTACGGCATAGTCATCGATAAAGCCGGACTTTACGGTGAGGGCTTCAAGGTTAAGGAGTCTTTCTATAAGTACGCCACCCAACTGGTTTTTTTAAATGCCAGGGAGCACCTAGAAAAAGCTTTTGTCCATATCGATGCCAGCGGCAACAGAGATTTCAGGCGGCAGATAACCGGCTACCTGAAGCGCAAGATAAATCACGAAAAACAGCATATCTCAAGAATTACTTTCCTGAATTCCGCGAACAGCAATCTGATACAGCTTGCGGACATGGTTGCCGGGGCGATAAACAGAAGCCATGGAGACAAACAGGACGCTGGGGATTATATTAGGATTATCATGCACCGCAAGGCGCATATGCAGGTGTGGCCGAACCTTGGAAAAGATGAAACCTGAATCCTAGCCCTCGCGGGCACGCGCACCTTACGGTGACAGTTCGGATACAGGTTTCATACATAGTATAGCAGATAGTCCCAGCATTTTCCATAGGCTAATTTGCAATGAACAATTCTTCCAATAAGCAAAAACCAGCGGCCCCGCCCGCCGCGGGCCGGGCCGCCAGACTTGTGCACATCATTACATTCGGCTGACCTGTGGGGACGATTCCGCCTTGCTCTGTATCGCTTCCTAAAAAACCTCTATAGATCTAGCGCCTAGATCGCTCGATTATGCCGCGAGAAGCCGCTCGCGGGCTCGGCACTACGCGCCTTCGCTCCGCTCGCTCGCCGCAGGGTGGCCGCTTGCCGGCCACTATGCGGCCTCCCCTGTCGTCTTTGGAAGCGGTAGGCCGATCTTATCCGCGAGATGTCGTCGCAGGCGTGGCCACGCAGCGCGGCCCCGCACTGCTCCTTGCCGCGAGAGCTGCGGATTGAAACTCCAACCAGCAAACATTTCAGAGACGTAATAAACGGCAATACGATTCTAATACGCAGCCCCCGGCCCAAATTCTTTTTCCTCGACCCGTTCAATTACAGCGATGTAACCATGGAGGACATCAAACTCCTGATTGATTCGCCCTACACGGAAGTCCTCCTCTTTATGCCCGCATTCTTCGCCTATCGGTTCGCGGGAGTTGAAACCGAAGAAAAGACCAAACGCTTTCTAGAATCTTTTACGACCAGAGGCATTGCCGATTACGCGGATTTCGATGACTTCATCAAATCCATAAGGACAAAACTCATAACTTCCCTTGGCATCGACTTCGTACGGCCCATAATTCTCGACGCAGGGCAACAAAAAAACACGCTCTTCTTCCTGAGCAAAAGCATTCATGGGATGCTTGTAATGAACGAAGTGATCTGGGAAGACGCTTATGACGGGAAAAGAGTCCTTGTAAAGGACGAGGAAGAGCCGGGATTGTTTTCAAAGCAAGCACTGGAAACGGCTACTCCGGCGCTGGTGGAATTTGAGAAAGTCCTTCTTGCAGAAATGAAAAGCCGCAAGATGATGACAAACGTAGACGTAATCCACTTCGCTATCAAAGAAGGGTTTCTTCCCAGGCACGCGGAAGATATCATCAAAAAACATCACACCAAGTTTGCGATTACTGTGACTAATGGGAAGCAAGTAAGGCCATATGTTTCAAAGCCTAACATTATTACAGCGCGAAGTATCATAAAATATATAGATTAAGGT
>CAMTWW010000278.1:0-2073 GCA_947085555.1 uncultured Elusimicrobia bacterium
GATCTGTAGTTTCACAACCGCCCCCTTAGCTCAACTGGATAGAGCGCCTGCCTTCGAAGCAGTAGGTTGGAGGTTCGAATCCTCCAGGGGGCATTAGCTGGAAAAAGGCTAAAGGCTGAAGGATAAAGGATAAAGGAAAAGCGCAGAAAATAAAAGGGATTTTTCCGTCCTTCAGCCTTAAGCCTTAAGCCTTTAGCCTTTCTTCTTACGTAACTATTTTGTAACTTTAAGTTAACCTTACCGTAAACAGGAAATATTAGAATCCATATATGGTTGCCTTACTGCCGGCGATTTTGTTTATCTTTCCCGCCCTTCCGGGGCAGGCACAGCCTTTCTCCAAGAAGGAGCTGGGCCGTAAGGCTTTGCAGATCGTAGTCGACCACCTGAAAAGCGAGGATTCCGACGTGCGCGCCCTGGCTGCGGAAATACTGGGGGAGGCCGGTAATAAGGCCGCCGTGGGCATGCTTAAAACCATGCTGGACGACCGGGACAAGTATGTGCGCATCGCCGCCTCCCGCGCCCTCTGGGAGCTTGGCAGCCCGGCCGGGATGAAAGTTGTGCTGGGTATAATAAACGACGTCCCCGCCCAGGGCCCCATACCCGTCACGAACACCCCGCTGGTGGAGCTCAAGATAATTTCGCAGAATAAGATCCGGGCGAAGGCCATGGAGATCTACACCGGGATAAAGGGGGAAAAGGGAGCCGACCTGCTTTACAAGCTCAAGAACGACAACTACGGGCCTATACGGGACGCCGCCGCCATGGAACTGGCCCGCCTCGGGCACGACGACGAACTCGCCCAGTTCATTGAAGCCCTCTCCGCGGAGGACGAGGCCATCCGCTATGAAGGCGCCTCGGTACTGTCAAAGATCTGCCACTCCTCCTCCTCCGAACCGCTGGCGAAACTGCTGGCCGCCGAAAAGTCCGTCAGGGTGCGCATGGCCGCGCTTGACGCGCTTAAGTGCATCCCGCAAAAAGGCGAAGCCGCCCCCATACTGATTAAACTCGCGGAAGACCAGAACCCGACCATAAAATATAAGGCTATCGCCGCGCTGAGCGGGATAAAGGACGCCAAAGTGAAGGAGAAGCTGGCCGCCCTGGCCGCCGGAACCTCCGACATAAGGATAAAGATAACCGCCCAGAAGGGCCTACTGCTCTCCGGAGTTCCGGCCGACCTGAAGACCGCACAGGAAGCGATGAGCGCGGCCAGCCCTGAAATTAGACTTGAAGCCCTTGAGGTGGCGGCCGCTTTCAGCGACGCCGACGCCCTGCCGCTTCTCGCGGTTGCGCTGGATGATCCCGATACGAAGGTTAAACTGGCTGGAGCCCTGCAGACGCTCAAGAGGGTCTCTAGGGGAAAGGCTAAAGGCTGAAGGAAACCGGTATCCTGCATCTTACAAATATGCAACTAAATATTTTTTGCAGTCCTTCAGCCTTCAGCCTTCAGCCTTCAGCCTTTCTTTTATGAACAGGAAATTTATATTAATAGGGGCCGCGCTGCTGTTCGCCTCAGGAATTGCGGAGCTTTCTGCCGCCCCCAAGACCCGCGAGCGCAAGCCTTCCCCCCTGTCCGACTCGCTGCGTCAGGTCCGCAAGACGCCCGCCCCCGCGGCGCGCGAAGCTTTCCGCAAATTTACACAGAAGCAGGGCCGGGGCTGGAAGGTGCGCTACAATCCGCGTACCGCCCTCCCCGAGGCGCTGACCGGCGGGCGCACGGCGCGGTATCCGGGCACGCCTGAGCAGGCCGCGGCCGCTTTCTTTGAGGAGAACAGGGAGCTGCTTAAGATAGAACCTTCGGCCCTCCGCCTGGTCCTGAGAAAAGAATTCATGGGCATTACCCACCTGCAGTACCAGCAATACAAGGACGGTCTGCCCGTGGAATTCTCCTACGCCCGCGTCCACGTTTCGGAAAAAGGCGAGGTCGCCGGCTACCAGGCCAAGTTCGAGCCCGAAATGCCCGTGAATACCGTCCCCGCAATTTCAGGAGAGGCCGCCGTCATGGCCGCCGCCGCCGACCTGGGCCGGCAGCTCAGCGTTTCAAGGATCGAGCTGGTTATCTACCCTGACGAGAGC
>CAMTWW010000279.1:0-6245 GCA_947085555.1 uncultured Elusimicrobia bacterium
CCGCGCCAGAAAACGCAGGCCCAAAAACTACCACCTGCTCACCAAACCACGCCGCCTTATGGGAAATCTTCCCCACAGGAATCGCTCAAAATGACGTCCTTAACTAAGCGCCATTCGGGTCAGGTCTTGATTCTTGACCTCTAATAAGTGCTATTGCAAAGTAAGTGTATGGGACGTAACAAAAAATATATGCATTTGCGTATGACTGTGTTATATAATATCAAGGTGTGCGAGCGGAGCGTCCGTGGTCCGGTCAGCGGCTTTGACGCGTTCTTTGCTTTTATTAAGATGATACGCAAACTCATTGCAGTTTCATTGTTGTCCGCCTTGGCCCTGTTGCCGGCGCCCGCTTATTGCGCCTGGGAAAATATACGCTATTCGTACGCCCCGCTGGCCGTGGTCTACGCTTCCACCGGCGCTTACGAAGTCGCTTACACGGTTGGCGAGGACTGCGCCAGCCCGACTGAAATGGTCTCCTCCCCGTTCTCGGCTTGGTCGGGTTATCTTTCGCTGGTCCCCGCTAATATGGTGAACCAGGGCCTCGTGGGTTTCTTTTCCACCTCATCCGTCGCCATGGAAGGGGCGCTCTGGGGGGCTTCGCCGGGTGACAGCGTTCAGCTCCTTTTCGGGTCGGATCTCTCGCCGGCGCTTTCCAACCCCGTGGTGAACGTTACAAGGGTCTATGACAACATGGGGGCCGTGGTCAACTCCAGCTGGGCGGCGACGTTCAACTATTCCGGCCGGCAGATGGTGATAGCGCCTGACCAGTCCTGGCCCAAGGGCAGCGTGTTCTCCGTCTATTATTCTTCGTCCATCGTGGACATAACCGGCTCTCCCGTTAGCGGGGCCGCCACGGTCTACTTCTCGGTGCTGATGGATTACCAGGTGGATAATACTGCCGCGGCTTTTTCCGACCGCCGGGTGCGCGTAGCCGTCCCGGCCAACGCCTATTCGCAGGATTTCTTCATTACCCTCTCTACCGACGCGGCTCTCCCCGCGGTGACCGCGGCCAATGCCCGCCTCCCCTCCATGCCCGGCTCGCCGGAGTTCGTAAATACGGTCAGTGTGCGCTCTTACGATTCCGCCGGCAACCGGGTGCAGCCGGCTTCCGCCTGCCTGGTGACGATCCCCTACCCGGACGACAACGGTGACGGGATAATAGACGGCTCCGTCTCGAAGCTTAAGGCCGCGAACCTCGCGGTCTGGTATTTGAGCGAGCAGAGCAGCCTTTGGGTGAAGCAGACCGGGGCCGCCCTGGATGCCTCTTCCAGGCTGGTGTCTCAGCCGGTCTCCCATTTTTCCAGCTACGGGCTCCTGGCCCTGCCCGATATTGACGTCAGCCCTGTTTACGCCTACCCGGTGCCTTTCAGGCCCAATGCAGGCAATCCGGCCAGGTACGGCAGTTGGAGCGACCTGATAACTTTCACCAATCTGCCGGCCCAGGGAAAAGTCCGGATCTACACCGTGGCCGGGGAGCTGGTGCGCGAACTGCCGGTTACCCCGCCGGCGATGAAGTGGGACCTGAAGAACAAGGACGGCCAGATAGCGGCCAGCGGCGTTTACCTCTGGGAGGTAACTTCGGGGAAGAACCGCAAGACCGGCAAACTGGTGGTCATAAAATAGGGCGCGGTTAAAGTATGAAGAACAGGACCCTCCTTAATTTCCTAGCGGCTGCCTGCTGCGCGCAGCCGGCCCTCTTCCCCGCGCCCTCCTTAGCGGGGGCCGGCAAGTCCGGCGGCGAATTCATGCGCATCGTACAGAGCCCCAGGGCCGTGGCTATGGGCGAGTCAGGCGCCGGCGCCTATGGGGACCTGCTCGGCGCCCTGGCCCTCAACCCGGCCGCGCTGGCGCGCACCGGCTACAAGGAAGCGGCTTTCACCTACAATTCCTGGCTTGAGGGAATCACTTCCCAGCAGGCCGCTTACGCCCACCCGCTGCCTGACGGCAAGGGCGTGCTGGCCGGCTCGCTTTATTGGTTAAGTGTTCCATCTATAGACGGGTATAATAATGCAGGGGCTCCCTCCGGCAGCGTCGATGCGGGTGATATGGCTTTAGGGGCAAGCTACGCGGTGAGGCTGGGCGGGCCGTGGGAGGACAGGCGCTCCGGGATCTTCGCCGGGGCCTCCCTCAAGTACGCGAGGGAGACCCTGGCTTCCGTTTCCGCTGGCGCGGCGCTTATCGACGCCGGCGCCCTTTGGCTGAGCCGGGTCGGCGGGGGGGTGCTCGGCCTCGGCCTTTCGGCGCAATCCCTGGGCGGGGGCTTCAAGTTCGATTCCGTGATCGATCCCGCTCCTTCGGTTTACCGGGCGGGCGCTTCATACATTATCGTGGTCGCCGGCGACCCTGTCACTTTTAACCTCGACTGGAAAAAACCCTGGGATTCCGGCTCTTCCGTCCGCGCCGGCGCCGAGTACCAGTTTTGGCGCATACTGGCGCTGCGCGCCGGCTATATCTCCGGAGAAGACCTGGGAGGAGGCCTGCGGCTGGGCGGCGGGGTGACCATAAAAACGATGCAGTTCGACTACGCTCTTTCCAGTTACGGCAAGTTCGGCGCGGCCCACAGATTCAGCCTGTCCTATAAATTCGATAAACCGGTGGAGGTCACCAAGTACCTGACCCGGGAGCAGGAGCAGGCCCGCCAGAAGACGGAGCGGGCGCGCATTATGATAAAGGAAAGCCGTTACTATGAGGCCGTCCAGGAGCTTAACGGGGCGCTTACCCTGGACCCCGGCAATAAAGAGTCGCTCGAGCTTATGCGCAAGGCCCGGGGCCTGGTGGAGGTATCGAAGTAATGCCCCCGCTGCTGCTGGCGCTCGTCCTTGCCGTGCTTCAGCCGGCGTCCGCGCAGGCCGCCGGGGGAGCGGGCGAAGCCGGTGCGAAAACGGCGGCGTCCAGGGCCGAGGTGGACAGTTCCCGGGCCGGGATACTTAAGCTTATGGACAGGGTGATAGCCGACCCTTTCGACGAGCAGGCCAGGAAGGAGCTGCGGCTCGCGACCGGGCTGGCGGTGGAGAAAGAGAGGCGCGCGGCCGCCGCGGAGCGGGCGGCGCTCCTGGCCGGCGCGGGACAGGACCGGAAAAAAATAATGGCGATCCGCGCGGCCAAAAAGAAGCGCCTGGACGCGTGGAGCGTTGATTTTTCAAAGGCATGCTCGCTGGCTTCGGGTGCGGATACCGTTAAGGAAGCCGTGGCGGCCTACGAGAGCCTGCTTGAAACTTTTCCGGTCTATTCCGATAACCGGGCTTATTTGCTCGCTTCCGTGGCCAAGATCAATGGGATCTTCTATAAGGTCATAAAGAAGACTTACCCTGACTTGGTGGCAGGGAGGGACACAGTGGACGAACGGACTCTGGCCACCCTGCAGTTCTCCAGGGCAGCCGCCCTGCAGGAATTCGGCGGGCATCCGGATACGACTGCGGCGGAGAGAGAGCTGAAGAAGGCGGAGCGGTTAAGGAGTCTCGAGCAGGAACTGGTCCTGAGGCATGAGAACATCAAGGCCGCCATGGACCTCTACGAAATAAAGCGCTACGCCGATTCGCTTAAAAATTTCGACCAGGCGCTGTCCTATGACAGGGACAATGAAGAAGCCCTGTTCTACCGGGCTCTTGCCGGGAAAAAAGCGGGGCTAGCTGAAGACGAGAGGTGAGCATATGAAGATAAAATATGGACTAGCGGCCTCGGCCGCTCTGGCTTTCCTGCTTATAACAGGGGTTCAAACTTTTGCCGCCACGCCCGGCCGGGTCAGCTACCAGGGCACGCTCAGGAAGAACGGCATACTTTTCAGCGGCGCCGCCGCCATGGAGTTCCGCCTGACCAACGCGGCCTGCGCCGCCGGCGTCACCTATTGGACTTCCGGCTCCACCGACGTGGTGGTCTCGGCCGGCCTTTTCCGCTACCCGCTCGGTACGCCCAACGATGCGGCTTTTGACGCTATCGTCTGGAAAGAAATTGCTCCCTATGTGCAGATGAGCCTGGACGGCGGCTGGCTGCCATGTGAACCCCTATATACCTCGGTCTATTCGCTGCACTCTAAAACCGCGGAATCCTCGACCGGGACTTTCACCATCAACGGCGGAGACCTGCGGCTTGCGGCCGCCTCCGGCAGCAAGGGCATCTATTTCCCGGACGGTACTGCGCAGTACAGCGCCCCGGGCTGGGTGCTAACCGGCTCTTATACCTCTTTTGCGGGAGGGGCCGGCGTAGGCACCCTTACCCCGGCGACCAGGCTGGACGTACAAGCGGCCGTCAGCGACACTTACGTGCAGTTTTGGCGTAATTCGACTGGTGTTATAAAGGCCACCATGACCGCGGCCGGCATTCTTTACGCCGACGGCTCGCAGCTGAGCAATCTGCCTGCCGGGGCGGACAATATGGGAAACCATACCGCCACCACGGTCCTGCAGATGGCGAATTACCCGATAAATAATGTAAGTTCAATAACCGCCAACGGTCAGATCACCACTTATTCAAGCGCTACTGTGACAAGCGCTTTTGGCGTCGGCGCGGTCAAGTTAAGGCTTGCCGGCGGGGTCGAGGTTTCCTCTTCCGCGGCTATCGGCGGGGTTTATATTTCAACCAACGTCACACTGGCCGCCGGTGGAAAATATTTCGGCGACGGCTCCATGCTCAGCGGCGTGAACGACAGCCTGGGCAGCCATATCGCCACCCAGACCCTTAACATGGCGGGTTACCAGATAATGAACGTCTCCTCGGTCACCGTGACCGGGACGCTGGGTTTTAACAGTAATGTGCAGATCTCTTCCGCCGCCGGCATTTACAGCGGGATATTTATTTCCACGAACGTGAATCTGGCCGCCGGGGCTAGGTATTACGGCGACGGCTCCGGGCTGACCGGCGTCAGCGGCTCCGACAACCTGGGCAACCATACTCTTACGCAGGGACTTGCTGTCGGCTCCAACTGGATATCCTATGACGGTTCCCCGAACTTCGGGCTTAACCTGGACGCATTGGGTAATGTAGGCATAGGTCAGGCGGCGGGTTCCGCCAGGCTGGATGTGCGCGGCGCCGTTGGCAATAATATACAGATGTGGCGCAACTTAGGCGGCACTTTAGTTGCCTCTATGACGGTGGCCGGTACGCTTTATGCAGACGGTTCACAGTTGCGCAATCTCCCGGTCGGCGGCATCGCCAACCAGGCCCTGAACATGGCCTCTTTCAATATCACCAATGTTTCCACGGTTACGGTCAGTTCCATAACCAGCTCTGGAGTCGGTGTGGTGTTCAGCACAAATGTGCTGCTGATGAACGGGCGGCTGGGTATCAATACCTCTCTTCCGCAGGCAAGCCTGGACGTGAACGGCAGTTTCAAGAGTTCCAGCCTGTCCGGGTCCGGGGACCAGTGCGTTTATGCAGATAATACGGGCCGGCTTATTCTATCCGGCGGCGGCTTATGCGGAAGCGCTTCCGGGCTGGATAATCTGGGCAACCATACCATGCTGACTAATCTCAGGACCGGCAGCAATTGGGTCTCGTTCGACGGGAGTGCCGGCGGTTTATCGGTCAATGTCAGCAGCAATATCGGCATAGGCGTTCTATCGGCCGCGACCAGGCTGGACGTGCAGGCCAGGAGCGGTGATACTTACGCGCAGATCTGGCGCAACGCCGCCGGGGTTGTGCAGGCCTCAATGACGGCTACAGGCATAATTTACGCCGACGCTTCCCAAATGATAAATCTGCCTTCGGGCGGGGACAGTTTCGGCAGCCATACCGCCACCCAGGCCGTGAACATGGGAGGCAACCAGATATTGAATGTCTCATCACTTACAGTGAACGGGGTTTCCGGTGTGGGCGCGGCCAGGCTGAGGCTCGGCCCAAATATAGAAATTTCCTCCTCTACCGGTTTGGACCGCGGTGTATACATTTCCAGCAATGTCTATATAGTAGGCGTAGCTTCAGCGGCCAGGTATTACGGCGACGGGTACGGCCTTACCGGGGTGATCAGTTCGCCCGACGGCTTGGGTAACCATACGGCCGGCCAGAACCTGAACATGGCCGGTTACAATGTGGTCGGCGTTTCCTCGCTAACAAGCTCCGGCATAGGCGTCGTATTCAGCACTCACGTGCTGGTCATGGGCGGGAATCTGGGCGTCAATAAATCCCTGCCGCAGGCAAGTCTGGACGTCAACGGAAATATAATGAGTTCCAGCCTGTCCGGGTCCGGGGACCAGTGCGTTTATGCAGATAATACGGGCCGGCTTATTCTATCCGGCGGCGGCTTATGCGGA
>CAMTWW010000280.1:0-1520 GCA_947085555.1 uncultured Elusimicrobia bacterium
CTGGGGCCGCTGTTCTAAGGCTGAAGGCTGAAGGGTTAAATGTATGGTAAGCTATAAGGGAAATATACTAGTATTCTGATTATGAAGAACATAAAACTGATGTCCTTGTTCGTAACGTTTCTTTTCGCGCCGGCGCTCCTGCTCTGCGCCCAGACCGCCGCCCCGAAAACGGCTAAACCGGCCGTAAAGAAACCGGCGGCCAAACCGGCGGCGAAGCCCGCCGCGGTCTCCGCTTCCACGGCCGCTCCGGCGGCGCAGTCCAAAGACGGGCAGGCCGCGAAGCCCGCCGTCGACCCCTTTGCAGAGGCGCTTGAAAAACTTAAATCCGCAGATCCCGCGCTGCGCCGCGAGGCTGCGGATTTCATCGGCCAGACCCGCAACGCGAAAGGCGCTCCGGCCCTCATGTCGGCCCTGGCGGACGACTCTCCCCGCGTGCGTCAGACCGCGGCGGACGCCCTGGGTATGCTGACCTGGCGCGCGGCCTCCCCCGATCTTTCCGAGATGCTCCTGAAAGACAGCGACGCCAGTGTGCGCCAGCAGGCCGCTATTTCGCTTTCATACATCATGGACCCCGCCTCCGCGCCCTCCCTGGTAAAAGCCCTTAAGGACAGCTCCCCCGCGGTGCGCTACTCGGCGCTGCATACGCTGGCCGTGATGAGGTACGCCCCCGCGGAAGACGAGATAATCGGCCTGCTTCCTTCCCCTGACGCCAACACGCGCCGCGGCTCGATCGCCGCGCTGGGGCTGCTCCAGTCTAAAAAAGCGGCCCCCGCCATTGCCGAGGGCTTAAAAGACCCCGACCAGTATGTCAGGCTCGAGGCTGTAAAGGCCCTGGGGAATATAGGCGACGCTTCTTTCGCCAAAGAGATCTCCAAACTCCTTGCCCCGACAGAACAGCCGCAGCTGCGGATAGAAGCCGCGCTCGCGCTCGCCAAAATGGAAAAAAGTGACGGGCTGCTCACAGCCTACGAGTTCGCTAAATCTGCGGACCTGAGCCTTAGGAGCCAGGCCCTGAACGTGATAGCCGCGGTAGGCGACGCCCGCAGCCTGCAGTTCATTGAAGAAATTTACGCCGCTGAGCAGGACCCCTCCGCAAAAAGCATGCAGGACTTCGCGCGCCAGCGCCTGATGGCCAGGCTAAAGGTCCAGGAGAAGAAATAAGCTCCGCGGGCTAGCGGGCTCTAAAATGGCAAAGAAATCAGTCGAAAAGTACCGCGGGGCCGAGCCAAAGCCGGCGCGGCAGAACGCCGCCGCCAAAGCGGACGCGCAGGAGCCGGGCGCAGCGGGGCAGCGGGCCGTGAGGACGGGGGGGGATGCCGTAAAATGCCGGGTAGTCTGGCTGTCTGCGCTGAGTTTGATAGTTTCCGGCTATGCATTGCTGCATAAAGTTGATCCGGGCGGGCAAAACGCCTGGGCTATAGTGTCTCCAGCGCTGCTTCTATCCGGTTACCTGCTGATAATTCCCGCAATTCTGCTTACATACCGCGAGGGCTAAGGGCTCGTGAAAGAATAACTGACGC
>CAMTWW010000281.1:0-1564 GCA_947085555.1 uncultured Elusimicrobia bacterium
GGAAGTACCGTAACAGCAGGGGATAGGGTAGGGTATAGGGTAGAGGGTAGAGGGTAGAGGGGAGAGTTATAAGGAACTCCTTAACCCTAAACCCTCTACCCTAACCCCTCTACCCTAACCCCTCTACCCTCTCCCCTCTACCCTTCCCTATGAACACAACTGAAATCCTCAAGAAGGTCCGGCAGATAGAGATCAAGACCGGGCGCCTGGTCAGCGAGACCTTCGCCGGCCAGTACCAGAGCGTGTTCAAGGGCCGCGGCGTGGAGTTCTCGGAAGTGCGGGAATACGTGCCCGGCGACGATATCCGCTCCATAGACTGGAACGTCACCGCCCGCAACTCCAAGCCTTTCGTGAAGCAGTTCATCGAGGAGCGCGAGCTTACGCTGATGATACTCTGCGACATCTCCGCTTCGCAGTCCTTCGGCTCGGCCGGGAAGCCCAAGAGCGAAGCCGCCGCCGAGCTGGCCGCCATGTTCGCCTTCTCGGCGCTCAAGAACAGCGACAAGAGCGGGCTGCTCCTCTTCAGCGACAAGACCGAGCTCTACATCCCGCCCCGCAAGGGGAAGAACCACAGCCTGCGCATAATCCGCGAACTCCTGGCCTATGCCCCCGGGAGCCGGGGCACCGACATAGCCCAGGCCCTGAAGACGGCCAACAGGGTGATGAAGCGGCGCGGCATCATTATCCTCATCTCCGACTTCAACTCGCCGGACTACACCAGGGAGGTCCGCCTGACCGCCCGCCGCCACGACCTGATACCGGTGGTTATAACCGACCGCTTAGAGCGCGCGCTCCCGGAAGCCGGCGCCCTGCTGGTGACCGAGCAACTGGAAGGGGGGGAAAGCTTCACCGCCGACCTCTCAAGCCCGGCCTACCGCGCAGCCTATGAAGCTGCGGCGGCCGGCCGGCGCGCGGCCATGGAAGCTATCCTGCGCTCCGCGGGCTCCGACTGGATAGACATAGACCCGGCCCTGCCCGTGCACGGCCCCGTGGTAAAGTTCTTCAGGCAGCGCAAAAAGAATTTCAAACTGCTATGAAGAGAACTGCCCTCCTGCTGCTGTCCGCATTCCTGGCCGCCGCGCCCGCCGCGGCGCAGGAGCAGGTATCCCTCACGGTTACCCCGCCGACGGAAAAGGTAAAGCTGGCGGAGACCTTTAAATTTAAAGTGGAGGCCTCGCTGCCGGAAAATTATTCCCTCAAGCCGGCCACCGCCGCCCCCGAAGGCTCCGACTTCGAGCTTGTCTCCTTCACGCTCTCGGGCGGGACAAAAAAAGACGGCCGCAAAACGGAGACCTTTGAGCTCAAGGCCCGCGCCTACGCCCTGGGGATAAGCACCTTCCCGGCCCTCTCCTGGCGCCTCGGCGGGGAAGCCCCGCCCGGCGCGGCGGTCGCCAGCTCCTCCTTCACCGTGGAGGTCCTGCCGCTTTTCAAAACGAAGGAAGGGGAAGACATCCTCGACATCTACCCGCCTTTCCGCTATATCCACTGGCCCTGGCTGCTGGCGCTCGCCCTGGCCGCCGCCGCGGCTTTTCACCTTTATCGCCGCCGGCGCCGCGGCCTCCCC
>CAMTWW010000282.1:0-2002 GCA_947085555.1 uncultured Elusimicrobia bacterium
CGATAGCGGTGGACGTGACTGGAGTTCAGTCGTGTGCTCTTCCGATCTATCACTATGGCCGTCTTTACGTCGTTGCCGGTTAGGTCCAGTAGCCGGCGCGCTTCGTCCTGGCCCACCCCGCCGACGGTGGCGGTGATCCTTTCGGCGCGCAGGACGAGTTTTTTTGAGGTGGTCTTAACGTCCACCATCCAGTTGCGGTAAACTTTGCCGGAGATGATCATGGATGAGGTTGAGAGCATATTCAGCGCCAGCTTGGTGGCCGTGCCCGATTTCATCCGGGTGGAGCCGGAGACCGGCTCCGGGCCCACGTCGAGCGCCACGCGTATGGAGGCCTCCTTGGCCTTTTCGCGCGGATTGCAGGTGACCAGCACCGTCACGGCCCCCGCCTTTTTCCCGGCGGCCAGCCCGCCCTGCACGTAAGGAGTTATCCCGCTGGCGGCTATGCCTATGACGGTGTCGCCCCGGCGGACCAGGCGTGAAATTTCTTTTTTCCCGTTCCCGAAGACGTCCTCCGCGCCCTCTTTGGAGTGGAACACGGCCGGCCGGCCGCCGGCCATCAGGGCGGTGAAGATCTCCGGGGCCACCCCGTAGGTGGGGGGGAGCTCCGCGGCTTCCAGCACGCCCAGCCTGCCGCTGGTCCCGGCGCCTATGAAATAGATCCTGCCGCCGGAGAGATAGGATTTCGAAACGGCGCGCGCGGCCTTTTCTATCTGCGGTATGGCTTTGGCCACGGCCCGCGGGACCAGGCTGTCCTCGTAATTTAGCTTTTCAAGCACGCGCCGCAGCGGCAGGCGGTCGAGGTCCAGCGTGCGCGGGTTGTTCTGCTCGGTGGGAAGCCTGGAATACCTTGAGAAAGCGTCGTTGTTTTTTTTATTCATTGGAGTAATCCGGCATGGCCCCGGGGTCTTCTTGAGCGGGATCCGCAGTTCCCGGCATGAGCCCCGCCGCCGCAACCGTGGAGAATTCCACCACTTCGGGCAGGCGCGGGTTCTTTATCCAGTCCAGCACCCTGCGCACATTGTACTTGTTCACCAGCCCGGGTCCGAAGCCCCTGGCCTCGACTATGACCGAGACGTTCTCTTTCCCGCAGGTATTCTTAGCCGTGCTGTTGAGTATCTGGAACTCGGTGTACTGGCGGGCTCTGTCCGCGCCGGCGATAAACAAGATCGGCCTTTTGCCGTAGGCGCGCAGCGGGTTAACAGAAAGCACGTCGTTCACGTTAAAAACCGGCGAGATAGCTATTGCCATGGAGATTTCGGGGTGCATGGCGGCCGCTTTAATGGCAAGGTTCGCGCCCAGCACGGAGCCGGCCAGCACGGTCTGCGCGCCGGTCACGGAATTGGTGGAAAGAAAAGCCAGCGCTGCCTCCACGTCGCGCGTCATTCTGTTGTACTCATTGTCGGGGCCGTCCACCGCGAAGGCCCGCCAGGTGGTCGTGGAACCATCGGGCCTCACGAAACTGTTGCCGTGCCCGCGCAGGTCCAGGGCCAGGTAGCCGAAGCCGTAGCGCTTCAGTGGCTTGAACCAGTGGTCCCATTCGCTGAGATCGCTTTTCTGCGTGTGTATCAGGACTACGGTAGGGGCGCCCTCGGCGGCCTTGAGGTAGCGCGCGCCCAAGTTCCAGCCGTCCTCGGTGTTAAGGGTGACGCGCTCTTCCTCGCGTTCTGCCTGCGCGGAGGCGGTTAAAGGGAAAAGCGCCGCGCAAATAAAAAAAACGACTGCCGTAGCTGTGATTAACTTCATCCCTGGCCTTTGTCCTTTAAAAGCGAATAAATTATTCTACATTATTTTGGGGCCGCGCCTGAAAGTGCTTGTTTCCTTCGCAATTTTTCTTGTAAAATTGATAGCAACGCGAAAAGACCGGCGGCGAGCCTGAATCTGCGCCGGATCCTAGAGGAGATTTATGCCAAAAGTCCTGGTTGTTGACGATGAGAAAGACGTAGTGTACCTCATAAAAGTGCTTATGGAGCGCGAAAAGCTGGAAGTAATGGAGGCCTATAAC